>JAHEIW010000001.1 GCA_024639185.1 Deltaproteobacteria bacterium
GGCGGTGTATTTCCTCTGGGAGTCGACCCATACGAACAGGTTCCGGTGACCGAAGCCGAACTGCATCCGGGCGATCGCATCCTGATGTATACCGATGGGATTACCGAGCGGTTTAATACAGACGGCGAAACTTACGGGGAAGAGCGATTGTTGCGGCAGCTTGAAGCTGGCAGTGATCTTGAGCCCCAGGAACTGCTCGCTGCGATTATGCAGGATGTAAACGCGTTTGCCAACGGGCGCCCGGCGGATGATGATCAAGCGCTATTGCTGGGAATTGTATGCTAAATCCACCTTAAAACCCCCGCAGTTCGACTTTTTATTCAAATTTTACCACATTTAAAATTTGATTTTAGTCTTTGTGCAACTTCGTGTTCTTCGTGGTGTAAATCAACGTAAATCAAAACCACAAAGGCACCAAGTGCGCCAAGATCACAAAGAGATTCATTTGTAAATTCTTTGTGATCTTTGTGTCTTTGTGGTGAATTCAGTCGCTATTTTTAGGCGTCTCTTCTATTCTTTCAGCTTGGCTAACAGCTTCGCGATTCCCTCAAAGTCAAAGTCCGCGGCAAGTTGAATACATTGTGTGCTGAATGTTTCAAATGCGTCGGATTTTGATTTTAATCCCTCCGCTATGGATTTGATCTGGGTGACATCACCCATCTCAACCGGCTCTTTGAGCAGTTCGGCTGCTTCTTTCGCCAATTGCGGAGTGATGGCTGCTATGTCCTCTTTGGATGGGGCTGCTGGGATTTTCTCAGGCGCGGGGCCCAAAGTTTGAACCGCTTTGAGCGCCCGGTTGATGGCTGTTTCCAGATTTTTAAATTCTGTGTCGAGCTGTTTAGGGGATGCTGCTGGTTTTTGATCATCTTTAATCAGTTTTTCGAATTCCACCGCGGCGGCCTGAAGCTCGGTGGCCGCCAGATTGCCGGCCAGGCCCTTAATATTGTGAACCAGGCCATGGGCCTGATTAAAATCTGCTGCATCCACCGCTGCCCGGATTTCGGCAGCGACTTCGCTGTATTTGGCACCAAAATCCAGCAGCAATTTACGATAAAGCTTTTGATTGCCCTGCAGCCGGTTGAGACCTTCGGCCAGCTCAAACCCCGGCAAGGTCTCCGGTAATTCCTGCGGTTCCGGCCTGAATTCACCTTCAGCCATATCAGAGGCCGCAGCATCTGCGGGCGCATCTTTTGTATGCTGCTCTGACGACACGATCCATTTCTGTAATTCACCAAATAGCTGATCCGGATCGATGGGCTTGGTGACATGTCCGTTCATGCCGGCCTGCAGGCTTTTTTCTTCATCGCCGGCCATGGCGTGGGCCGTCATGGCAATGATTGGCACATTGCGGATTACGGATTTCAGATTTCGGATTGCTTCTGTGGCGGCATAGCCATCCATGATCGGCATCTGGATGTCCATCAGGACGACATCATAGGGCTTTTCTTTGACCATATTGAGTGCCTGTTGACCGTCATCAGCCAGGCTGACGATCAGGCCAGCACCTTCGAGAATTTCTTTGGCTACCTGCTGGTTTATCTCGTTATCTTCCGCCAGCAGAATTTTGGCACCGCGAATCTGTTCAAAGGCGGCAGCTCTATCTTGCTCCTGGGTTAGCTGCGATGTCTCGGATATCTCCTCGCCGCAGGCCTGCATGACCGTATCGAACAGAACCGACGGGTTGACCGGCTTGAGTAGAAAACCATCCAGGCCAATCTTTTCCGCCTGTTGCAAGACCTCCTCGCGGCCGTAGGCGGTCACCATAACAATGTGGGGAACATGGCTCAACGCGGACTCCTGCTTGATGCGCCTTGAGGCTTCGATGCCGTCCATGCCCGGCATTTTCCAGTCCATGATGACCATTTCAAAAGGCTTGTCTTTATCGGCGCTTTCAATTTCGGCAATGCCTTCCTGGCCGCTGGCCGCCAGCGTCACATCAAAAGAAAACGATTCGAGCAAGTCCCGCAATATTTCTCTGGAAGTCGGATTGTCATCAACCACCAGAACTTTCATGCCGCGCAGATCTCCCGCCGGCAAAAAGCGCTTTGTCGTATCCTCGCGTCCCTGACCAAAGAGGGCTGTAAAGTTGAAGGTACTGCCCCGGTCGGGCTCGCTCTCCACCCAGATTTCTCCGCCCATCATCTCCACCAGCCGTTTGCTGATGGTCAGGCCCAGCCCGGTGCCGCCGTATTTGCGGGTGGTGGAGGTGTCGGCCTGGGTGAAAGACTGAAACAGCTTGCCGGCCTGCTCTTTGGTAAGCCCAATCCCGGTATCACTGACCGAAAATTTTAAGGTCACCTTATCCTGGGTTTGATTTACCAATTCGGTGGCCACCACAATATGACCGGAGTCGGTAAATTTGACGGCATTATTGGCCAGATTAATGAGCACCTGGCCCAGACGTAAGGGGTCACCCACCAGAAAGCGCGGCACATCCGTGCCGGTGGCGAAAAGGACCTCGAGGTCCTCTTTTTCCTGGGCTTTGACACTGATCAAGTTGCCCAGATTGTCCAGAACATCATCCAGATTAAAATCTACCGATTCCATATCCATTTTGCCGGCTTCGATTTTGGAAAAATCCAGAATGTCATTGATAATACCCAGCAGCGAATTGGCCGATGAATGGATCTTGTGCAGGTAATCCTGCTGCTTGGGGGTCAGTTTGGTCTTCAGCGCCAGGTGGGTCATGCCGATGACCGCGTTCATGGGGGTGCGGATCTCATGACTCATGTTGGCTAAAAAATCACCTTTGGCCTTGTTGGCCTCATCGGCAATTTGCTTGGCCTCAAGGAGTTCATCCTCCATACCTTTGCGATCGGTTATATCCCGCAGCGATTCGATCGCACCGGCGACCTCGCGGGAGGCATCGTAAAGCAGGCTGGCGGTTCCGAGAAGATATTTGCCGTCTTCACCAAAATTTGGATGATAAGATTCGGATACGAGGTTATTGCCGTCTTTTTTAATGGACAGATATTCTTTTTCATATTCCGGATTCCAATTTCGAACCAGATCGATTAAAACCGGGCGCCTTTCGCCGTAAAAAGGCAGGGCATGTTCATAGTTACCTTTGCCCACTATATCATCGGCTTTTACGCCGGTTAGATTTTCCATGGCCTGATTCCAGGTGACCACCCGGCCCTGGTTGTCGACCACCCAGGTCGGATCCGGCAAAAAGTTAAAGATCTGGGCCAGGCGCTGCTCGGAATTTTTAATGGCTTCTTCTGCTCTTTTACGTTCGGTAATATCGTTTAGAATAACGATATTGCCCACTTTTCGACCACTGGGGTCATGAAATGGCGCCGTATTGATCTGCACCTCCAGGGTGTCGCCCGTTTTTGTCAATCGTTTGGTTTCAAAAAAAACCGACTCATCTCCTCCTGCCAGCATCTTTTTAAGGGCCTTTTGGGTTTCATCCTGCAGCTCCTGTGGTACGAAATCAATTTTTTTGCCCAATACCGCTTCACGCGACCAGCCAAATGTTTTTTCAAAGGCTGAATTTACAAAAATGGCTTGGCCCTCCATGTCATAAACAACAACCGATTCCGGCAGCCGCTCCAGCAGCATGCGATTGCGTTCTTCGCTTTCTTTCAACGTTTTTTCAGCCTGCTTGCGCTCGGTGATGTCGTGGGCGACATGGACCACCTGGTTGAACACACCGTTTTCGTCCTTAATGGGAAAGGTCGACACTTCCACAATGACTTCATGACCATCAGCGTTCAGGTGGGTGTGTTCGACAGTGCATTTTTGGCCGGTTTCCTTGGTCTTAAGCATGGGGCATTCGTGATGGGGCGGGGCACACATTTCCGAAAGACTGTGCGTAAGTTCATAGCATAACTGACCGATCACCTGTTCCCGGGGTGAGCCAACATCCGCCACAAAGGCTTCGTTGGCATCGATAATCCGGCCGTTGTCTACATCGATGATCGAAATGGCATCCGGGATACTGTTGATGACGGTTTCGATAAAATCCCTCTGTTTGCGCAGGGCATCCTGTTTTTCTTTTAATTCGGCCGTGCGCTCTTCGACCAGATCCTCGAGATGATCGCGGTGCTTTTTGAGTTCGGCTTCCGAAGCTTTAAGCGCCGATTCAGCCTGGTCGATGGAACCGATCATTTCATTAAACGACTGACCCAGGCTGCCGAGCTCATCGGCGGATTTCATTTCAATCCGATAATCGAGCTCACCGGTTTGTTTGATGTGGTCGGTTCCGTCGTTGAGCATTTTTAAGGGCTTGATCACAAAATGCTGCAGGCCCATCATTGTCAGCATGCTGAGCAACAAAAGCGCAACAAATAGGGCTGCCAGGATTTTAAAAACAAATACCCAGATGACCTTGTTGATTTCGGCCACCGGAACGACGGCAGCCATCTTCCATTCCATCAGAGGCGAGGTGTAATAAAATGCATACAACTCTTGCCCATCCCTTTCAAAGATCGTCAGGCCTTCAATATTGGTATACACATCTTCAAAAAGCTGGGGATCGGTCGATTTTAGATTTTCAAAAAGGAGCGCTTGTTTGGGGGTTGCCAGAATCGTTCCTTTTTCATCCACCAGCGCTATATAGCCGTTATAATCGAGCTTGATATTGGAAATATACTGGGTCAGCTCATTTAAGGTGATCGCAGTCCCCACTACCCCGTAAATGTCTCCAGCCTTATCAACCAGGGCTTTGACAAAACCGATGCTGATATCGGGGCTGGTAACCGAGCGGAACGGCGGAGTGCGCACAACTGTACCGGGATTTTCTTTAGCCGCTTTGTACCAGGGCCGGGTGCGAGGATCATAGGGGGTGGGTCGGGCCCGGGGGTGGGAACGCACGAAGCTGCCGTTTTCACGCCCCATATAAACCGAATGAACATAAGGATGGGTTGTGCGGTAACTGTTTAAAACTGCAATGATGCGCTGCTCAAGTTCACCGTAATCATACTCAAAGGTCTTCTCGTCAGCGTCCAGAAAAGAAGTAAAATTATCATCTTTGCGGGAGCGCACGAATTCGTTTTGTGCAATTCCTTTTAAGTCATCTGCCATCCCCCTGATTAAGCGGCTAAGCCCGAAATCGATATGCTTTAACTGTTGTTGATAATTTCCGGCGATCCGATCAATGGTAATCTCTTTTAAAGCCGAAGCCAGAAAGCCGCCGATCACCAGCATTATAAACACAGCCGCACCGGCATACAGCAGCAATAATTTGTATTTGAGCTTCATTTCTTCTTTCCCAAATCAAGATTTGTCCCGCCAAAGGCGGGATTGAGCCGGTTGTGTCCATTCGGAATGAAATACGATCGGATCTTATTGTTTAAACCGGCAATCCCCGTAGGGGTTTCAAATTTTTAGTGGTTGTTAAAATAGCGTTCAGTATTAAAAAACTTTTTTCTACAACCACTTATGCCGCACTTCCTTATTTTCGAATGTAATTAAGATAAGCGGCGAAAAATATAAGATTGATAAAAGTCCTTATAAAAGAGATTTGTCCCTATTTTTAAATTTGAAACGCTCACTTAAATTATTTTTGGGTGAGTATTTCAACTCCTGTCCAATCATCCGGGACGCCGTTGACCATATAGGTGGCGGAGCGTTTCAGATAAATGCGGGCAGCACGGTCTTCAGGGTGCTTTTCCAGCACCTGATTGAACTTAACACTGGCCTCGGAAAATTTGCGGTCATAATACAAGCAGAGGCCCTGCTCAAAATCATCTTTGGTCTTTTCTTTTAATTCAATTACAGCCGGCGGATCGCTGTCAAAGACTTCATGCACCGAAACCGGGTCTTTTTTGCCTTTGACTTGAACTTTGTCGACGAAGCGGTGTTTGTATTGGTCGGGGTCTGTAAGCTGCCCCAGGGTGGGCTCACTGATGCTGATCGAAGAACCGTATACGCGCGTTAATCCTTCCAGACGCGAGGCCAGGTTGACCGCATCGGCCACCACGGTGCCCTGCATGCGCTCTGCGTGGCCGATGATGCCGAGCATTAAATCGCCAATGTGCAATCCTACGCCGATACCGATGGGCTGAAATCCCTTTTTCTGACGATCTTTATTATATGCTGAAACAGCCGCATGCATGGCAATCGCCGCCTGGACCGCGTCATCGGCTGATTGCGGAAAAAGCGCCATCATGCCATCACCCTGGAAATTGTCGATGAACCCCTGGTGGGCATTGATTACCGGGCTGACCCGGTTTAAAAAGGCATTGATGAAATTAAAGCTTTCCTGGGCCGTCATCTGTTCTGAAAGTGTGGTCCAGCCCCTGATATCGGAAAACATCACGGTCATTTGCTGGGCCGTCTGATCCCCCAGGATAACATCTAAAATACTTTCCTTCATCAGCAGGTTTAAAAACTCGCGGGGGACAAAACGCTGATAGGCTGTGTTTAACTCTTCCAACTGGGCCGTGCGTTTTCTGACGCGTTCCTCAAGTAGATCGTTGGCTTCCTGTAACTCTTTGTTTTTTTGATCCAGGGCTTTTTTAAGGCGGTATACCGTCAGGTGCGTGTTGACGCGGGCGATGATTTCATCAGGTTGAAACGGCTTGGTGACATAATCCACCGCGCCCAGATCCAAACCCTGAACTTTGTCTTTGGTATCGGTCAGGGCCGAAAGGAAAATAACCGGTATCTCTTTAGTGGCCGGGTCGGCTTTTAATTGGCGGCAGACTTCGTAGCCATCGATTCCCGGCATCATAATGTCCAGCAAAATTAAATTCGGTCGGGCCTTGCCGGCAATTGCCAGAGCAGCTTTACCGTCTTTGGCAATCAATAGTTTAAAGCCGCGGCCGTCAAGGGTATCAAACAGCACCTGAAGGTTGGTAGGGTTGTCGTCCACCAACAAGATAGCTTCTTCTGTACTATTATCTTCTGTCATCAGCTATACTCCTGGTCTCAGAAGACAGAGGTCAGACGACAGATGACAGATGAAAATTTGAGTATCAGATGAACGATCTGTATTCAGTTTTCTGTTCTCTGTCTTCTGGATTGTTCTGACACCTGAACACTGACTCCTGAAACCAATATGGAAGTTAAAAGAGATAATTTGTAATGTGTCTGTTATGGCCCTATACTATGATGATACCTCCTGAAGTCCCTCTTCGATGGTTTTTTTGATCGGAATCATGGCGGTAAAACCGCTGACCTCAAAAATTTCATAAACATATTCTTTCAGGGCGGCAAGCACCACCTTACCCTCTCTGCGCCTGATTTCCTTGGCAGCTCCCAGGATAACGCGCAGCCCGCCACTGCTGAGGTACTCCAGCCCACTTAAGTCAAAAAGCAAACGGTTTTGCTCTCCTTCCAACGCTTGATTGATTTCCCCTTCGGCAACCGGTGCACTAGAGGCATCTAAGCGGCCATCGATTGTAATAATTAAGACATCATTCTCTATCCTGTTTTGAATATCCATTTTTTTGCTCCTTTAAACCCTGAATTAATATCTATCATTATTTAAGTATCTTGTACTTTTTCAATACCGCAATGTCAATATTGGATTAAAGACCGCAGGCATAAGACACAGGGCGCACGGCAAAGGGCGAAAGCAAAAAGAACGCAAACAGAAATAATTGAAGGGCAGGGAAAGATGAATGAGGGGGCGGGAGCTAACTTTTTGGCATTATATTTTAATTAAGCGCAGTTGGTCCTCCTTTGGCCTGTCGTTTAAGGGCGACGGCCAGCAGGTTGATGAGCACGTTAACCGCAAAGGGTTTATCAATGAACTGATCGATGCCGCTGCGGATGGCCTTGGAAAGCATATGGTCGTCGCGGTAGGCGGTAATTAAAAAGCGGATGGCATCCGGGTGGGTGACGCTGGTCAGTTTTAAAAAATCCAGCCCGTTCATACCCGGCAGGCGCAAGTCACTGATGATGATGTCAAAGTGCTGCGCTTTGATGGCCTGCAGGCCTTCTTCGGCGCTTTGGGCCACCTGCAATGGGCAGCCCTTGGTCTTAAAAGCCAGTTCAAGGGAGTTTCGGATAAACTCGTCGTCATCAACCAGCAGGGTTTTAACCTGCCTCAGTTCATTGAAAGGGTTCATTTTTTTTTCTTTCGCCATTCGCTGTTTATTCGATTTTTCTATTTTAACTAACAGTTCAAATTCATTTTTAACTCAAGGCCTCTGGCTGCTGACTTCTTGCCGCTGGCATGAAACTCAGCGCACAGCATCCAATCTTTTTCCTTGCGCCGTGAACCTTGCACCGTGTGCCAGCCCCATAATACTGCAATGATTGTCAAAAGCACCCAAAGCATCCATGATAACTGTTTTGCTGGTTTGGTGGCCGTAGAGATGAAACACGGTACAATTTCAGCTGCTGCCGATACCGTTGCTGATGCGGGTTTAACCGCCAGAGACTGCACACTTTCAAAGCCGCTGACGTCCACCGCGCAGACCGTATAGTAGCTGTTGCCGAAGCTTGCTCCGACGGCTGCCATAGGCGCCACCGCTTCGCTGTCGCTAAAAACCGTGTCGGTAACAAGGCCGATGTTGATTTTGCTAAAGGGACCGGCGGCTGAGGCGGCGCGGTAGACATTGTAGCCGGCCACGGTGTTGTCGTTGCAATCGGTGACCGCATCCCAGCTAATGGTCACCCCATCTTCTTGTTTTTGTGCAATGACCCCGGTGGGCACATGCGGTAAGGGGATCTGAAGAGATGTGGCCGGATCACCGAAGAGCAAAAAGGTATCGCTGACCTGGGCAAAATTGGTCTCGCCGTTGGCCAGTAAGGTTTGTTTGGCATCGGCAATGGCCGGTCCCAGCGTGCGGATGTCTTTGGTGAAGATGGCCTCAAACAGGGCGGCATCCAGTATTTGCTGGCCCTCGGTGGTGGTCATGCCGCTGGGCATAAAGGCAGCCACCGCACCGTTTTGTGAACGCAGCAGCGCTTCAGCCAGCGAGGGATAAAACCAGGTCTCCGGGTAGGCAAAAAAACCGGCTTCACAGGCCATGGAGACAAAAAAGGACAATCGATCCGAGTTGGTCAATGCAGCGACATCGCCGGCATCAAAGATATGCTCTTCGGCTAAAATCTGAGTGGCGCCGTGACCGGCATAGTTTGCGATGACCACCCCGTCATTTAGCGAGTCGATAATGTCATCGGTTAAAAAGGCCGTGGCGGCATAATCATTCAGATAGCCTCTGAACGGATCGGCCATGGCACCGGGGATCAGGGCGGCGGCATTTTCGTTCATGATTTCAAAAGCGGCTTCATACAGGTATTCGGCTCCCGGGCGCTGGTTGTCGGCGATGAGCAGCAGATCGCTTTGCCAGGTCTGGGAGTTGACCGCGGTTTCATAGGCAATGATTTTAGCCACCATCACCTCGGCCTGGGCGGCATCGGCTGCGGGCAGGCGTCCAAGGTGCATGTCGGCCACCGCATCCTCACCACTGAAGGTCACAAACCACTGGTCGGTGACGGTTTCACCCTTGTAGTCGGTATAGATGCTGTAGGTGGGTAGATAAGCGGTGGTATCATTTTCGTTCCAGTGGTTTTTAGGATCATAGGTACTATCTCCGACCAGCAGCACATGCCGGGCAGCCGGTTTTGTCCAGTTGCTATAAGCATAGGCTAAAAAGTCTTTGAGCGCATGGGGGGTTTTAATGCCGAAGCTGAAGGTATCGTAGATGTCTTCAATGTCGGCCACAAAGACGCGCAGCCCCTGGCTCTCACGATGTGCAACCAGGTCGGTAAGCCAGCTGCGTTGATCGCCGTTGCCGTCCCAGCCCACATCGCGGTGGGTGATCAGGATATAGTCGGCCCCGTTGGCCTTATCGGCCAGGCTTGCCGCTGTATCGCTGATCAGCCCCACCGGGATGTGAACCGAATCAGCTGTGAGCACCAGATAGGTGTCGCCGTAAATGCTGGGTTCAAACTCAACAGAATACGGTTCGGTTCCGGCAATGGCGGCATTTGCGATAATGGCCACCTCAGCCGGGTTGCTGATGTCATAAGCAAGCAGGTTATTGCTGCTAAAGCCGTCAAGGGCATAGCGGTCGCCGCTGTCCGGTGAAAACTTCAAGGTGTTGCTTGCGGTCACATAATCGCGCCAGTAGTCGATCTTAAACCAGTCGATGATAATGGAGTCATTGCCGTCGGCACTCAAGCATTGCAGGGTGACCGTGTTGTCACCATCCACTAAGGGCACATTATCAATTGTGGCTTCAAAATAGCTGATGCCGGTCCAGGTAAAGCTTTGCTCCACACCGTTGATGGCGACTTTGACCTCGTGTTCGGTGTCGGTCTGGCCGGCCATCAAAATTGTCAGCGTGCCGTTACTGGTGGGATCAGGTACGTTTATGGTAAAGGCTTTGGGCTGCCCGCCGCCGGCATGTTGATCGCCCTGCACGTAGGTCCAGAAAAACCAGCGCTCGATACCATCCTCTCCGGGGGCCTTTAACCAGATAGTCTGATTGAGTTCATGATGGGCCGTGTCGGCAAAATCAACTGCCAGCGGCCCGCCGGCCGGGCTGGCAGCGATGTTGCTCATGCGCTGTGGGGCACCGCTGCCGCCACTCAGGGTTAACCAGTAGACATTTTGACTGCTGTATTTGGCGTACAGGCTGGTGACTGGCTGCGCGTAAAAACGGACATAGTCTGTGGCGTCCATCCGATCATCGCTGTTTTGATCAAAGACGTCGATGGCCACTTCTGCGCCCAGACAATACAGGCGCAGCTGGCTTAATCGAATGGCGGCCGTATCCACACCATTGGTGTCCAGCCAGTCTTTGCTGATCTGATAGATGCCTTCTGTTTCGGTGATAATCTTATACACATTACCGTCGGCTTCTGCGGGCGGGCTCCACAGGGCGGTAATGGCCGCACCCAGCGATGAGAGCAGCGGGCTGATGGGATTGACCAGCGCCGGGGCGGCGGCCAGACCCAGGGCAATCGGTGAGAGCACCCCGGGGTTGGCTTCGGGTACCTGCCAGGGTGATGGGCTTTGTGGGCCGGCTTTAGCATAAAGGTCATCCACAAAGTCGATGCGCAGCTCGATGCGCCGATACAGCTCCAGCTGGCCCGAGGCCGGGTTAAAGCCGATCGGATAAAAGATGACCTGCTGTTTGAGCTGATCGCGGAAGACATAGCCTTGACCCAGGGCAGCTACGGTTTGCGGATAAAACCCATCGTTGCTGTAAGCCAGGTCATCCTGGACAAAGGCCGAGCCCACCGCGGCCATGCCGCCGGCCGCGTCCAGCCCGGCCTCGGGCACCGGATAGATGCGATAGCCGTCGTAGAATTCCGCCTGGCTGTCAACCACTGACATTCGGGCCACCTTGCCCTCAGGCACATCGATGAGCAGACCCTTTAACGGCAGCCGGGGGGCGCCCACCTGACCTGTATAGCCGTGGACATAGTCGCTAATATTCAGCTGCTCGTATTCCTGGCCGCCGACGGTGACCACTTCGGTTTCAAACCCGCCGGTGTTCAATGCGAGGGTCATGCCGCTGTCATCTTTGCCCAGCACCTCGACACCGCGGCCGATGCTGCGCGCGCCGGGACTATCCCTCGCCGGCAGGCGGCCGTCTTCCTCGCCATCGGGGATGCCGTCGCCGTCGCTGTCGGCGTTAAAGGGGTCCAGGCCGCGCTCGTATTCTTCAAAATTCGTCAGCCCGTCGTCGTCATGGTCCAAATCGGCATCGTTGACCCAGGGGCTCAGCCCGTGGGTGATCTCCCAGTCATCGGGCAGACCGTCGGCATCCCAGTCGACACTGATGGGCCCGTGGTCGGTGTGCTTGCCGTAGATGTCGATGTCTTCCAGTTTGTAGTAATACAGGTTGCCGACGGTCACCTGTGTATCGGCAAAGCTGTAGATAGCCCCCTGGCCCTGCCGCGGGCGTGCTGAAATCAGCCGGTCGGTCAGCCGCGTGTAAGGTCCACCCGGGGTGGTGGCGCGATACAGGTGAAATCCCAGGTTGTCATATTCGGCGGCCGTTTCCCATTCCACCTTCACCGCCTGGCCCTCACCTTTGGCGCTAAAAGACAGCAGATCCACGGCCGTGGGCGCGGAAGCTGGATGAACAGCAACCGTACAAGCAACATAATTTTCACTAGTGCTAATGGTGAACGTTCCCGGGTTTTCACTTGCAGCATTGAGCTCCCTACTTGCCACCGCGACATTAGCACCGTGGATAGAATTAGCAGAAGGCTGAGACCGCTGTTGGATTGGATAGTTGCCAGGGTATGCACTGGTTGTAGACCGACCATCATCATTGCTTTCGACGGCGATCCACAGATAATTTTTCGCACCGCCGGTCGGTGAAAGTGAATCCGGATCGGGGGAGGTACCACTGTTAAGCGCTCCAGTCGAAACTTGCGGCGCCTGATAGTAATCATACCCGGTAATTGCATAAGCGATATGAGCCGATTGTTCACTAGAGCCTGTGCCAACCGTAATTGGTGAACTCTCTGACGCACCAGCAACTTTATACGCGATATCGAGGGTGCTGCCATTGGATTGATGAAAAATGGAATTCCAATCTCCTGGCCAGTTTACGGTGCTAGTGCCATCACATGAAAAGAAAACAATGAGCAGATCGCCTTCATTGATACCGCTGGGCAGACTAACTGAATGACTTGTTGAATTGCTGGGTTCAGCCGAGCTGGTCCAGGCCTGGACAGATGGAAAGGGCCCGCTTAGTCTTATTGTGCTGGAATCCTCGGTTACGCTGTCGATGGAGGTGTTCATGTAGCTGGTGGCATCAGATGCGGGCACATCACTATCTGTGGTAATCAGATACATAAACCCTTCGGCATTGTTGGTGGCAGAATAGGCGATTTTCACCTCGGTGCCGGTGTTGGTGATGCGCACATTGTTGGTGGCGTTCCAGGCAGCGCTGCAGGTGGCAGCGGTATTATCGCTATCCAGATCATAAAAACCACAATTGCCCAGGGTGGGTGAAGTCCCGGCCCAGCCGCCCTTAACCGCCACATGATCCACATAATCACCCGCATCCATCCTGGCATCATTAGCGCCTGTATTTTTCAAGACCACCTGCACCCGATACTGGGTGGAGTTGTCAATCGTAAAGGCATTACAGTCCTTGATATCGCCGTTGGTATCGGTAAGGATTCCGCCGCACACCAGGGTGCCATCACCCCAGGTAAGACTTGAGGATTGATATATCCTAAAGTCAGCTGAACCCGTGGACCAGCTGAGGTCAGGCAGAGGGCCGGAAATGGTTATTTTGCTGGAATCCTGGGTAGTGCTGTCGATGGAAGTGTTCATGTAGCTGGTGGCATCAGATGCGGGCACATCGCTGTCGGTGGTGATCAGATACATAAACCCTTCGGCATTGTTGGTGGCTGCATAGGCGATTTTCACTTCGGTGCCGGTGTTGGTGATGCGCACATTGTTGGTAGCGTTCCAGGCCGCACTGCAGGTGGCAGCGGTATTGTCGCTATCCAGATCATTAAATGCGCAACTACCCAGGGTGGGTGAAGTCCCGGCCCAGCCGCCTTTGACCGCGACGTGATCTACATAGTCACCCGATGCCATCGTGGCATCGGCCGATCCTGTATTTTCCAAGACCACATCCACCCGGTATTCAGTGGTGTTGGCCAGTGTACCCGAATCACAGTCGATGGTGGATGCGTTATTGTCGGTAAGGGTTCCAGAACACACCAGGGTCCCTGTACCCCAGGTGAGGTTTGAAGACTGATAGATCTTAAAGTCGGCTGAGCCCGTGGCCCAACTGGGGGCAGGGTTGGTGGGTCCGGTGGTGCTGATTTTGCTGGAATCCTCAGTAACGCTGTCGATGGAGGTGTTCATGTAGCTGGTGGCATCAGATGCGGGCACATCGCTATCGGTGGTGATCAGATACATAAACCCTTCGGCATTATTGGTGGCTGCATAGGCGATTTTTACTTCGGTGCCGGTGTTGGTCAGGCGCACATTGTTGGTGGCGTTCCAGGCCGCACTGCAGGTGGCAGCGGTATTGTCGCTATCCAGATCATTAAATGCGCAACTACCCAGAGTGGGTGAAGTCCCGGCCCAGCCGCCTTTGACCGCGACGTGATCTACATAGTCACCCGATGCCATCGTGGCATCGGCCGATCCGGCATTATCCAGGATCACCTGCACCCTATATTGGGTGGAATCGGCAATCGCACCCGAATCACAATCTATGGTGGAGCCATTGTCATCAGTCAGTGTTCCAGAACACACCAGGGTCCCTGTACCCCAGGTGAGGTTTGAAGACTGATAGATCTTAAAGTCAGCTGAACCCCTGGACCAACTGAGGTCAGGGACGGTTTGCGCCTCCTTGAAACTGACAATCTGACCCCGCCAGGCTCCGGTACCCGAAACCGTGGCCGAGGTCGAGTAACTCCCGGTGGAGCTGACAATGCGATCCGCACCGCCAAACCCGGATTTATCACCTGGCTTTCCGCTGGTAATATGAAAATCATTCCTTTCGAAAAATGAATTTGTCCAGGAGCTAAAAGAGGCCTCTCTGTCGTTACTGACCAAACCGGCGATGAGCAGCTCATCGGAGTAGGTTGTGGTGATGCTTCCGGTTGATGCCGTTGCTGAATTGCCATTAGCAGAATTGGACTGGTCCAAGGGTGAGCTTGTGGAAATCCCCGAATATTCATAGATGTGGATACCCAGATTGGTCGAAGTGCCATAATTACTAACAGTTACGGTTGAAGACTCCGAGGCACCTGCGATTTTGTAAAAAACCACTTGGCCCGGAGTATTACTGGTTTCACTAATGGCAACTGACCATCCGCTTGGGGTGGTCGGTGCAGTAGAACTATCCCGGTTACCCACAATAGCAACCAACAGATTATTCTCTGTGGGCGCGGTATCAAATGTTGCCGATACGGAAGTGGCGCCATTGCTATTGCCATTTTTGGTTTGTACAAAAGTAATGGCAGCAAGAGTGTCAGTAGGTATGCTCAGCAATACACCAAGAATGAACAATATACACGCAACTATTTTTTTGAGCCTTAACAGCTCAAGAATGCTGCTGATGAATCTAATATCAAAAGTCCGCAAGCACCTGCGCTTCAGTGATTGCCGGTATGTATTGCCATGGAATTGAAGTATGCTCAGCTGCAGGCATAGACTGAGCCATTTCACCATAGCACGTGGCCTGATAGACAAGACCGTGGTTTGTCGCCAGTGAAATGCTGATTTATGGTTAAAGTTTTGTTGCATGCTTTGCCTGCGAAATTCCAAAGCTCTGTAATCTGCCAGCAGTTAATGGTTTATTTGGTTGGCGCTTGACGGCCAGGTCCAGATAATCGATCAGCTTTTTGCCCGAGAATGGTTTTTCAATAAAATCCGTGACTCCGATACGGGTGGCTTCAGACTTAATGTGATCATCGCGATAGGCCGTAATCAAAAATTGGATTGCAGCCGGCTGGCTGGCGGTGGCCAGTTTGATAAAATCCAGGCCATTCATGCCCGGCAGCCGGAAGTCACTGATAATGATGTCGAATTGCTCCTTTTTGATGGCCTCAAGGCCGTCTTCAGCCGATCCTTCCACCCGAATCATGCACCCTTTGGTTGTAAAGATAATTTTGAACGCGTCGCGAATAAGCGCATCATCCTCGACCAGCAGGGTTTTTAATTTTTTGAAAATATTCATTTTTTATCCGTTTCGAGCGGTAAGGACGCAGGGGTCCAAAAACTGTTTTGCAGACATTGTGCCAATTCGTGTAAAATATTAATTATTAAGTATTACAATCGGTTATATTATGTTGAACTGTGATTTGGGGTTAAGGCAGGCAAATTTGTGTCTTTTGGCACAAAATATTGCGCAAAATGACACGAAACCGGTATTATTTTCCATATAATTTCAATAGGTTTAAGACTCAATGGTAACGGCGCAAGGCACAGGGTACAAGGCGCAAGGGAGAAGAGAAAAAAAAATAAATGGGGAGCGGGGAAAAAGAGGTGCGTGGCGTGCTTGGAAGTATTATTTCAGGCGGAACGGATGCTTTTAGAATGTCTGAAAGGTATTATGTTGCTAATGCGATGCGGTTTGCTTTCCGTCGCTTGAGTGCAAGTGCCAGTAAATTGATAAGAACCTTGACCGCAAAGGGTTTGTCGATGAACTGATCGATGCCGCTGCGGATGGCTTTAGAGATCATGCGATCATCGCGGTAGGCGGTAATCAAAAAGCGAATCGCATCCGGGTGGGTTATGCTGGTCAACTTTAAAAACTCCAACCCGTTGATCCCGGGCAGCCTTAAATCGCTGATAATGATATCAAACGGCTGTTTCTTGATTGCTTTCAGGCCCTCTTCAGCGCTTTCGGCCACATGCAACGGGCATCCTTTGGTTTTAAATGCCAGCTCAAGGGAGTTTCTAATAAGCTCATCGTCATCGACCAGAAGCGTTTTGACATGTTTTAGTTCATTGAAAGGGTTCATCGTATCGTGTGATTAACTTTTTAAATTCTGCTTTTATATTTTCACAACCATTTGACTTCTATGCGCCAAAACAGCCACAATATAGACACGCATATTAAAAGTGACCCTATAAGGTTTTTATAAGGCACCATTTTGGTGCTGGCCGATATGAAGCACCCTCCACCTCCACCACCATTTCCACCGGAAGATATGCTGAGTGCAGCGGGGCTGATCGAGAGGCTCTGAACGCTTTCATAACCACTGTTGTCCACAGAACTGACTTTGTAGTAGTAGCTGCTATTTCCGCCCACTGCAGCAGCCACATTTACCTCGTTATCAGTGTCCACAAAGACAGTATCGGTGATCGGTTCTGTGTTAATTTTACTATAGGGCCCGGCAGTCGTATCAGCGCGATAGACGTTGTAACCGGCCACCGCGTTGCCGGTGCAGTCAAGTACAGCGTGCCAACGAAGCTGTGCACCGTTATCCTGACGCACAGCGTCTATCCAGGTGGGAATATGCGGCAAAGGTACCTTTAGTTTGGTGGCCGGATCACCAAACAGCAAAAAGGTGTCACTGATCTGCTCAAAGTAAGCATTGCCGTTGGCCAAAAGGGTTTGTTTGGCATCAGCAATGGCCGGTCCCAGGGATCGGATGTCTTTGGTAAAAATTGCTTCAAACAAAGCCGCATCCAGGATCTGCTGGCCGTCGGTGGTGGTCATGCCCGTGGGCATTAAAGCAGCCACTGCTCCGACATCTGAGCGCAGCAGCGCTTCGGCCAGTGAAGGATAAAACCAGGTCTCCGGATATGCAAAAAAGCCCGCTTCACAGGCCATGGAGACGAAAAAAGGCAATCGATCCGAGTTGGTTAAAGCGGAGACGTCGCCGGCATCAAAGATATGCTCTTCGGCTAAAATCTGAGTGGCGCCGTGGCCGGCATAGTTTGTAATCAGCACCCCGTCATTGATGGAGTCAATGATGTCATCGGTTAAAAAGGCGGTAGCCGCATAATTATTGAGATAGCCTCTGAACGGATCGGCCATGGCCGGCGGGATCAAAGCAGCCGCATCTTCATTGATGGCCTCAAAGGCGGCCTCATAGTCATAGGCGCTGCCCGATCTCTGGTTGTCTGCAACCAGCAACAGGTCGCTTTGCCAGGTCTGGGAGTTGACCGCTGTCTCGTAAGCAATGATTTTAGCGACCATCACTTCTGCCTGGGCCGCATCGGCAGCCGGCAGGCGTCCGATGTTCATATCGGCCAGCGCATCCTCACCGCTAAAAGTGACAAACCACTGGTCGGTGACCGTCTCCCCCTTATAGTCAGTATAGATCATATAGGTGGGCAGATAGGCGGTAGCATCCGCCTCGTTCCAGTGGTTTTTAGGATCATAAGTGCTATCGCCCACCAGCAGCACATGCTGGGGTGCCGGTGGAGTCCAGTTGGCATAGGCATAGGCTAAAAAGTCTTTGAGCGCCTGAGGGCTTTTAATGCCAAAGCTGAAGGTATCATAAATATCTTCAATATCAGCTGCAAAAACGCGCAGACCCTGAGCCTCGCGGTGCGTGATCAGATCGGTCAGCCAGGGCTGTTGATCGCCATTGCCGTCCCAGCCCACATCGCGGTGGGTGATCAGAATATAGTCGGCGCCGTTGGCGGTATCGGCCAGTGTGTCGGCTGCATCCTGTATCAGCCCCACCGGGATGTGAACCATATCAGAGGCGATCACTAAATAAGTGTCGCCATAGACGCTGGGCTCAAATTCAACAGAATAGGGATCAGAGCCGGCAATCACAGCGTTATCGATCTTGGCCACAGCGGTTGGATCGCTGATGTCGTATGCCAATAGATTGTTGCTGCTAAAGCCATCGATCGCATAGCGGCTACCGCTGTCGGGAGCAAACTTCAAGATGTTATCAGCGGCGACATAATCGCGCCAGTAGTTGATCTGAAACCAGTCGACAATGATGGAGTCGTTGCCGTCGGCGCTTAAGCACTGCAAGGTCACCGTGTTGCTGCCTTCAACTAGCGGCACATTATCCAGGCTGGCCTGATAATAGCTGATCCCAGACCAGCTAAAGCTCTGCTGCACCCCGTTGATGGCAACTTTAACCTCGTGTTCGGTGTTGGTCTGGCCGGCCATTAAGATCGTCAGAGTGCCGTTGCTGGTTGGATCGGGCACGTTGATGGTAAAGGCCTTGGGCAGCCCACCGCCGGGGTGCTCTGTGCCCTGCACGTAGGTCCAGAAAAACCAGCGCTCAAGACTGTCGGCCCCCGGAGCCTTTATCCAGATAATCTGGTTAAGCTCGTGATGGGCGCTGTCGGCAAAATCAACAGCCAGCGGGCTGCCGGCCGGGGCGGCTTCTATGCTATCCATGCGCAGCGGTGAGCCGGTTCCCCCTGATAGGGTCAGCCAGTAGACATTTTGATCACTGTATTTGGCATACACCGAGCTGACCGGCTGTGCGTAAAATCGGATAGTGTCGGCGGCATCCATGCGGTCATCGCTGTTTTGATCGAATACCTCGATGGCCACCTCTTGACCCAGATAATACAGTCGCAGCTGGCCCAAACGAATGGCAGCAGTATTTACACCCTTAGTATCCAGATAATCTTTGCTGATCTGGTAGATGCCTTCGGCATCGGTGATGATCTTATAGACATTGCCATCGGCGCCATCGGGTGGGCTCCACAAAGCGGTGATCGCCGCCCCCAGTGATGAGAGTAGCGGGCTTAAGGGGTTGACCAGCGCTGGAGCGGCCGCCAGGCCCACTGCGATCGGTGAGAGCACTCCCGGGTGGCTGCCGGGCACCTGCCAGGGTGACGAGCTTTTGAGGTTTGCTTTTGAATACAGGGAATCGACAAAATCAATGCGCAGCTCGATGCGCCGGTACAGGTTTAGCTGACCTGACGCCGGGTTAAAACCTATGGGATAAAAAATAACCTGCTGTTTGAGCTGATCGCGGAACACATAGCTTTGACCCAGGGCAGCGACCGCATCGGGGTAAAATCCATCGCTGCTGTAAACCAGCTCATCCTGCACAAAGGCTGATCCCACAGCAGCCATGCCGCCGGCCGCATCGACCACCGCTTCGGGCACCGGATAGATCCGGTAACCGCTATAGGGTTCAACCTGGCTGTCGACCACTGACACCTCGGCCGTTTTGCCCTGCGGCACATCGATCAGCAAGCCCTTGAGCGGCAGCTGGGGGGCCCCGGTCTGAGCCGTATAACCGTGCACATAGTCACTGATATTAAGCTGCTCATATTCCCGGCCGTCGACCGTGACCACCTCAGCTTCAAAGCCGCCGGTATTCAGAGCGATGGTCATGCCGCTTTCATCTTTGCTCAGCACCTCAACACCGCGACTGATGCTCCGCGCGCCGGGATCATCACGTGCCGGCAAGCGGCCGTCTTCTTGTCCATCGGGGATGCCGTCGCCATCGGTATCGGCATTATAGGGGTCCAGACCGCGCTCGTATTCTTCAAAATTGGACAGCCCGTCGCCGTCATAGTCCAGATCCGCGTCGTTGACCCAGGGATTAAGCCCGTGGGCGATCTCCCAGTCATCGGGTAGACCGTCAGCATCCCAGTCCACACAGATGGGCCCATGCTGGGTGTGTTTGCCGTAAATATCGATGTCTTCCAGCTTGTAGTAATACAGGCTGCCCACGTTAACCTGGTTGTCCAGGTAGCTGTAACTGCCACCTTTGCCGGGCTGCACGGTTGCTGAGATGAGCTTTTCGGTCAACCGCGCATAGGGCCCTTGCGGGGAGGTCGCCCGGTACAAATGAAAACCCAGGTTGTCAAATTCACGCGCGGTCTGCCATGCGACTTTCACCGCGTTACTTTCTCCCTGAGCCGTAAAAGATATCAACGAAACCGCCGTGGCCGGACTTTCTTTCCAGGCAAACATAAAGGCTTCATTGGCATCCGCATCGGATACGGTGGTTTCCAAAACGCTGTCCAGGGCTGTCCAGACGGATCCGTTCCAGTAATGGTGATAAAGGTCGGCATTGGCGTCCGCGTAAACGGCCATTATCTCATTGTCATATCCGCTGCGATTGGCCTGCAATTGCATGAAGTTAATGTTTGCGGTCGTAGCGTCGATTATGGTATTCACATCACCGAAGCCGCCCGCTGAGTCCCACGTGCGCCAGGACATCTGGGTGGGGGTGGCATTCTGGTTGAAGATATAAACCGCTTTGCCCGTGTCGCTTTCAAAGGCCACATCGATGCCGCGTTGATCTCTGGTCTTGGCGCTAATCGCAGCGGGCCGTCCCTCCCAGGTAGAGCCGTTCCAGGCACCGAATTGAAAATTGGTGTCATCGTCTATCATGGCAATGGCAATCTTGCTACTGGTCGACAATGGGTCGTAGGCCGCCGCCAGCCACACCACCTCTTTGCTTAGAGCGGTATAAGCATCAGATTCTGACTGCCAGCTGGTGGTAAATTCATGATATTTGACATTTTTAGCGTCATCGCCCCAGATTAAAAACGCGTCGCCGGAAGCGTTCTCAAAGGCAATGTCAAAACCTTCCCTTGTCTGGTTTTTTAGCGGTGCTGTGGTTTGAATCTGATCACCCCAGCTGTTGGCGGTGCCGTCCCAGCGCATGGCATACACTAATTTATTCGCATCAGCCACGGCCACAAAGATATCGTCATTGGTGGGCCGGGATTCGGCTCGCACCCAATAGACTTCATTGACCGCAGTCATCAACAGCTGATCGCTGCTGTCCCAGGTGCCGTTTACCCGTTTGCGATACTTTAGATTATTGGCCGTATCAGCAAAAATCACCAGGACATCGCCGGAGCTTTTTTCATATGCGATATCAAACTTCCTGTATGCAGAAGCCCCTAAGCTGGTATTCCAGTCCGATGTCCAACTCGAACCGTCCCAGGTCTGGACGTAAAGTTTGTTGTCGGTCGATAGCACTCCCATGATTATTTCATATTCGATGGGTGAGGACTTGAGCACCGTCCAGGCAATGGTGGAGGCCGTGCTCTGAGCCAAAGCCTCTGCGCTGATACTCGATCCATCCCAGGTGCGGTAGCGGGGGGCTGCCTCACTGCCTTCACCGTAAACGAGCATACTGCCGGCTGATGGGGCGCCCCCGATGGCCTTATCCTCATCATCCCAGACCGTGGCCGCACCACTGTTAAACACATCCATGCCCAGATAAATTTGGGACTGCGCGGCCGTAAAATCGCTGAGGCTTAAGTCGGAGACGGTGATCTGGTCGGAGGCTGTAAAATCAGTGTTTACGTCCAGCACCAGGGTTTTACCGTTGTCTTCATAGCTTACCGTGGTTTCAACATTGGCTGCGGCCCCACCGCCGATGGTGGCTGTGGTGTCCGAGGTGTCCCACAGCATGGGTGCGTCAGCAGGGATGCGAATACGAATGTCACCGGCGGCCGTGATGACCGCATGGGTGCTGTCATCGGTGATCGTGATGGTGCTGATGGCGGTGGGCGGATCGCCCACGGCAAATGCCTGATGCGCTGCCGATGAGATACTCAAAATTCCGATGGCGATGAACTTATCATCTGTGGCCCGGATGACACTATCATTTTTAACTTCCAGCTCAAGATTATCTTGGGCAGAGGCGGCGCTAAAGCTGGTGAAGCTTAGATCCGAGACCGTGATCTGGTCCGAAGCGGTAAAATCGCCGGTCACATCCAGCACCAGGGTCTTATTGCCGTCTTCATAGCTGACGTCGGTGTCGATTTTACCCGATGCCCCACCGCCGATGGTGGCCGTGGTGACTGAGGTGTCCCAGGTCATATTGAAGCCGGCCGGGATACGAATGCGGATATCATCGGCGGCCGTGATGGTCGCCGTCGTGCTGTCATCGGTGATCGTGATGGTACTGATGACCCTGTCCGCACTGCCGGTGATAAAGTACTGGTGGACAGCTGAAGAAATGCTGGGCCCGACAATGGCAATGGTCTTATCATCAAGCGCCGCAACGCTGCCGTCGTTATTTACCTCAAGCTCCAGGGTGTCTGTGGCAGAAGGACCCGAAAAATTGGTATAACTCAGCCCGGAAATGGTGATTTGATCCGAAGCAAAAAAATTGCCGGTCACATTGATAACAAGGGTTTTGCCGCTATCTTCGTAGCTGACCGTGGTGGAGACCTTGCTCGATGCCCCGCCGCCGATGGTCGCCGTGGTGTCCGACGTGTTCCATGTCATGTTGAAGCCGGCCGGGATGCGAATGCGGATGTCGTTTGCTGCTGTAATGGTCGGGCCGGCGTCGTCATCGGTGACCGTGATGGTGCTGATCACGGTGGCCGGATCGCCCGCCATAAAGGTCTGGCTGGCGGCCGAAGAGATAGTGGGGACGTTGTCTGCCCGCCAGGCAAACATAAAGGCTTCATTTCTGTCGGCATCGGATATGGTGGTTTCCAGGGCTGTGCCCAGCGCCGACCAGGAAGATCCGCTCCAGTAACGATAAAACAAATCCGCACTGCCGTCCACGTATACGGCCATCATCTCATTATCATCGCCGCCGCGATTGGGCTGCAGTTGCACAAAGTTAATGTCATCGGTGGTGCCGGCTTCGGCGGTCGCACCGCTGAAGCCCCCCGCTGAGTCCCAGCTGCGCCAGGACATCTGGGTGGGGCTGGCGCTCTGCGCAAAGGTGTAAACCGCCTTGCCGCTGTGGGTTTCAAAGGCCACATCGATCCCGCGTTGGTTGACATCGCTTGCGCCAATGGCAGTGGGCCGTCCCTCCCAGCCCGAGCCGTTCCAGACGTCAAACTCAAAGGTCGTATTTTCAAGCAGCATGCCGATGGCAAATGTGCTGCTGGTGGCCCGCGGGTCATAGGCCGCCACCAGCCAGAGGACATCATCGGGCAGCGCATAGGCTGTAGTGTCGACCGAATCCCAGGCGCTGGTGAACTGGCGATATTTTAAATTCATGGACCCATCGCCCCACAGCAAAAAGGCATCCCCCGTGGCCTGCTCAAAGGTAATATCGAAGGCTTCCTTTTGCGCATTTCTGACCCCGGCGCTGGTTTGGATTTGATCGCCCCAGGTGTTGGCGGTGCCGTCCCAGCGCATGGCATACACGGTTGCATCAGCAGAAACCATGGCCGCAAAAATATCGTCATTGGTGGGCCGGGATTCGGCGCGCACCCAGTAGACTTCATTGTCCGGGGTCATCATCAGCTGATCGCTGCCGTCCCAGCTGCCGTTGACACGTTTGCGATAATACAATTTTTTATCGTTGGTATTGCCGAAAACAACAACCGCATCCCCTGAATTTTTCTCATAGGCGATGTCAAATAGCCGGTAATTACCGCCATTGTTTAGGTGCGTATCCCAGTCGGCGGTCCAGCTGCTGCCGTTCCAGGTCTGGACATACAGCCGCTTGGTCCCGGATGAATATACCCCCATGATCGTTTCATGGTTCAGGGGCGACGCTTTGACCACCACCCATTTAATGCTCGCATCGGCGCTTAGAGCGGAAGTTTCCGACTCAAACCCGATACCATCCCAGGTTCGCACGCGGGGCGTCGCAACTGAAACTTGACCGTAAACGAGCTGGCTACCGGCCGATGGCGGTGGAAACCAGTCGACGTTGTTGGCACTGTCAATGGAATTGCTCGGGTTGAGAAACTTGTGGCTTGCGTCCGATCCGGAGGCGTCGGAGTCTTGAACATCCAGATAGGCAAGCGTTTTTGTGGCGCCGGCGTTGAGCGTAAAGTCCCACTGGCTGCCGGCGCTCGAAGACCGCAGGCGCAATAGATTGCTATCTGCGCCCTGCAAGGTGACGGTGCCGTCAAAGGTCTGGGTGCTGCCGGCCTCGAAGGTCAGGGTCTCGGCGGAAGCCACGGACTTGCTGAAATGGTTGAAAGTGGTCGAGCCTGAAATGCTCTGTGCGGTGCCGTCCAAGCCGACCGTGCCGGAGTTGTGGGTGAAGGTGCCGGCGCTGTGGACAAAATCTGCAGATACGCTCATCGTCCCGCTGGTGGACGTAAAGCCGCCGCCATTGATGGTAAGGGTGCCGTTGATATCGATGGTTCCGCTGCCGCCAGCAAAGGTGCCCAGGCTTTTCATGTTCGAAGTGGTGACATCAGCGCCGGGCGTGAAGCTGTGCCCGCCCGGTATGTATAGCTCGGTCCCTGAACCGGTCACGTTCAGGTTGCCGCCGCTCACTGCAAAAAGGATATCGCCATCGGTGGCGGCCCCCTTGGCGGTATCCATAATGGCATTGCTCAAAGAACCACTGTTGTCATGGCGGGTGATTAAATGCTCATCGTAGATGTCCAGATCGGATAAATTGGCCCCGCCAAACACAGAAACGGTGGTGCCGGTGTAGGGGGCGCCATCGTCGACGTAGACCAGGACGGCATCGCCTGCGCTGGCTGCGGCCACGATGAAATAATCACCGTATGGACTGGTGGTATCCGAGCCGATTTCTGTGCCGTTCACCAGAAGCTTTACCGTTGTGCCCGACGCGATGGGGGTCGTGCCCTCATCGCTGTAGACGGTTCCGGAAAAGCTGGGCGTACCGGCTTCGGGGATGTCATCGCCATCTCCGTTGCCCGTATCGTATTGGACGCGATCATCGTAGTCCTGTTCGGTTGCACCATATATGGAGTCTTTGGGATTGTCGAACTGGCCTGGATTGTAAGAATACATGGTGGTCAGAAGAATATCCCCACCCGAAAAGCCGTCCAGATCACTGTAGGGCACCTTGACCTCGACAAACGTGTCATTGTCCCAGGGACCGGCTGCGGTGCCGCGACAATAGTCTGCCGGGCTGGAATAGGTCTGGCTTAACGTCGGATTGCCGCATTCAGTGGCAAGGGTGTCGTCGCAGCTGTAGAGCTTGACCGTATCACTGCTGCCATCGACCATGGCCTCTAAGAGGTAGTTGATGTTGTCATCCAGATCGGTGTCAATCAGGGTGGCAGCCTGGGCAGCTTGCGGAAAGACCGTATCGTCATAACCAAAGAGGACAAAAATGGCATCGGATATATTGCTGGCCACACCAAACCGCGTAATGTCCAGTTTTCCCGGGTTAGTCCAATCATTAGCGCCGCCTTCGTCGTCGACACAATATTCGGTGCCTTCTGCGTCGCACCAGTCGCTAAAATCACAGTCGATCGCGATGTCGGGCTCCAAGATAGTGATTGCCTTGTCATCAATAGCCGCAACGGTGTCGCCGTTGTCCACCTCGAGTTCCAGGTTGTCTGCGGCCGAAGCGGCCGTAAAGCTTTTGAAGTTCAGATCGGAAACAGTGATCTGATCCAATGCCAAGAAATCCGTTGTCACGTCGATAACCAGGGTCTTGTCGCTGTCCTCATAACTGACGGTCGTTGAAACTTTGCCCGATGCCCCGCCGCCGATGGTGGCGGTCGTAACCGTAGTGTCCCAGATCATGTTGAAGCCGGCCGGAATGCGGATGCGGATGTCGTTGGCGGCCGTGATGATGGGGAAATTGGGATCATCGGTCACCGTGATCGTGCTGATGACCGTGGCCGCGTGCCCGACGGCAAAGATCTGGCTTACGGCTGAAGAGATGGTGGGGTGGATAAATGGACCCTGGTTCCAAAGGAAGACAAAGGGCTGATTTTTGTCCTCGCCGGTGTCGGCCTCCTGTTCGCTGGGCGTCCCCCAGGAGGTGCTGTTCCAGAGCACGTAGTTAAGGTCTTGTCCACTGTCGTCCTGCACCGCCAGCATGATGTTGTTGGATAAGGGATCGCTTTCGAGAAGTAACGTATTAGGAGTTTCCCCTGCTCCTACGTCCGGCCCGTCGGTCTGCTCATCCGACCAGCTGCCGGCACTGCTCCAGGTGCGGTAACGTACCACGGACTGGCTATTTTCTCCATAAGCGGCCAGGGCCTCGCCCGAGCTGCTCTCGAAGGCTACGGCGACCGCCGGAAAAATCGAACCGGTGGCGGTGATTTCTGCCAGTTGCGAGGTTTCCCAGGATGAGCCGTCCCAAACATTCAACCAGATGTCAGCGGCAGTACCGCCGGTGGTCACCACGCCCAGAACGATCCGATTGCTGTTGGGATCGGACGCCAACCTGATCCATGCAACCTGTAAGGTCACTCCGGCCGGGGCTGTGATGCTGCCTTCGCCGGCCTCCCAGGCCGATCCATTCCAGATGCGGTAGTAACAGTCGGGATCCCCGTCCTTGCCGTAAATTACAATGGCCCGGCCGCCTTGCTGCTCATAGGCCACAAAAAAGGCCGATTGATCATTTTCCGCGGTTCCCGAGGTATCCAACGTCAGGGCATTGCCCCAGGTCGTGCCATTCCAAACCAGGGCGTAATCGTCGGCATTGATGTCATTGACCACCAGCACCATTTCATCCGCTCCGGGCTTGGCAGCCAGGTGCATGGTTTGAGGCTCGCCGCCGGTGTATGCGGAGATAGTGGTCTTTGCCGACCAGGACGAACCGTTCCAGACGCTGTATCGGAGCATGTGGCTGGCGGTGTTGTTGTTCCAGACCACGACCGCATCGCCGCTGTCCTGCTCGTAGGCCACATCCATTCCATACCAGTAGGTTTCACTGACGGGATTTGCATTCAGGGTATTCAGGGACAGCGCCGACCAGGAGCTCCCGTTCCACAGCTCGCCGTCGATGTTTCCGCTGCTGTCCACGCCCAGCACAATGGCCTCACCGAGCTGATCCGCAGTGGGTGATTCGGCGCCAGCCATGGTGCGCCAGCTGCCGACGGAAGCCGAAGCATCCTCAGTTCCAAACGAGGTTCCATCCCACAGATTATACTCCGGGATGGTCGACCCACTCTCACCCCAGACAGCCATGGCAATATTACCCTGGATAGCAACGGTTTTGTCGTCGATGGCTGCGACGATGTCTCCGTTGTTCACTTCCAGCTCCAGGTTGTCGGATGTCGAGGAAGCCGTAAAGCTTTTGAAGCTCAGATCGGAGATGGTGATCTGGTCGGAAACGACAAAATCTGTTGTGACATTAATAACCAGGGTCTTGTCGCTGTCTTCGTAGGTCACCGTGGTGGAGACCTTGCCCGATGCCCCGCCGCTGATGGTCGCCGTGGTGTCCGACGTGTTCCATGTCATGTTGAAGCCGGCCGGGATGCGAATGCGGATATCATTGGCGGCGGTGATGCTCGCCACGGTATCATCATCGGTGATGGTGATAGTGCTGATGGTCGTGGCCCCGTCACCGACCGTAAATGTCTGGCTGGCGGCTGAAGATATGGTGGGTGTGGCGCCTAAGCGCAGTTTAGCAAAAAAGGCATCCCGGGTTCCGCCGCGCGACGTATCGTAAGCATTTTGGGTTGGAAAGTTACTTGAAAAGGTAATTCCTGCCAGATAGGCGAAATTAGCGGAATCAACAACGATGGTCCTGCCTGTGTCAGAAAGTGTGCCGCCCAAAAAGGTACCATAGGCCAGATCCGATCCGTCGGTAATAATCTTGGCAATAAAGACATCGCGGTCATTGCGTGTATCGTCATAAGCATCAGCGGTGGTCGGAAAGTCATCTGAATCCGTATAACCGGTGACAATCGCGTTGCCCTCTGAGTCCACGGCGATACCATAACCCGTTTCTAAGTCTCCACCGCCGAGGTAGGTGGAGTAGATCAAGGAGCTGGTACCCGATAGGCTCGGATCGAACTTGGCCACAAACGCATCCTGGGTCCCGCCGCGCGTCGTATCGTAGGCGTTTTTGGTCGGAAAGTCCAAGCCCCGGGTATAGCCTGTCACATAAATGTCATCGGAATCATCTATCGCGATGCCTTCGCCATAATCCGATATCGTACTGGTCGCACTTCCCAAATAGGTGGAATATACCAATCCGTTTCCAGAAGCGTTGAGTTGCGTGACAAACACTTCGTTGCTGCCGTTGTAAGAGCTGTCATAGGCGTTCTGGGTCGGAAAATCATTTGAAAAGGTAAAGCCAGTAACACAGGCTTGATTAGAAGAATCAACCGCGATTCCGTGTCCGGTCTCATAACTGTCGTCCCCCCCAAGATAGGTGGAATAGATCAGTGAGGCAGCACCGGAGAGC
Organism: Deltaproteobacteria bacterium; assembly: GCA_024639185.1. Lineage (GTDB taxonomy): Bacteria > Desulfobacterota > Desulfobacteria > Desulfobacterales > JAHEIW01 > JAHEIW01. Next base: position 28,354 of record JAHEIW010000001.1, read on the forward strand.
GCGGGGTTAAATTTTGTCACAAATACATCCTGCGTGCTGCCCAGTGAACTGTCGTACGCATTTTGGGTTGGGAAATCGTTTGAAATTGTATAGCCTGTCAGATAGGCGTTGTTGGCGGAATCAATGGCCAAGGCGTTGCCATATTCGATATCTCCGCCCCCCAGATAGGTGGAGTAGACCAGGGCGGTGCCATTAGAGTTCAATTTCGCGAAGAAGGCGTCAAAAGAGCCACCTATAGACGTGTCGTAGGCATTCTGCATCGGGAAGTTATTTGATTGCGTCATACCTGCCACATAGGCGTTTCCGGAGGAATCAACCGCGATGCCGCTGCCAGCTTCGGCACTGTCGCCCCCGAGATAGGTCGAATAAATCAGCGAAGCTGCCCCGGACAGGGTGGGGTCGAATTTTGACACGAATGCGTCCGAGGTTCCCCCAAGGGCTGTATCATGGACCCCACTCGTAAAAGGGAAATCTGAGGATTGTGTGCTGCCGGTGACATAGGCTTTGCCTGAGGAGTCTAAGGCAATGGCGTAGCCATACTCGTTGTCTGCACCGCCAAGATAGGTGGCGTAGCTCAGCACCGGGTCGATGATGAGCGGACTGCTCCTATCATAGGGGCCAATGATAAAGCCCACCTCGTCAGATCCGCTGATGCGGTAGCGGCTGGCGACAACCTGCCTGCGCCCATCGGCTTTTTGATAGGTTAGCGGCGCACGGAAGCGGACTTCATCGCCCGCACTTGACAGCGACAGCACCAGATCGCCATTTTCATCGATGTACAGACGCTGAGCACCATCGAATTTTAGTTTGATGCGCCCGGGATCTGCACCGGGTGCAACGATAAAATCATACTCAAGCTGACGCTGATTGCCATAATAGACCAGATCCACACCCGGATAAACGTCAGGGTACTTGACTTTTTGATAGCTGGGAATTTGGGTGTGCCATTTCTGGGGGTCATTGCCGATTAAGTAGTTGGTCTTGCCGGACAGTTGCTCAAGACCCTTTGCGCTTGAGCCTGTGTTGGCCCCAAGGAGCCTCATTCGCAGCACGGAACGCGAGCCGGACTTTTTTAATGCCAAGACCGCCTCGCTGTCGCTCAGAAATAGGGTGTAGCCGGTTCCGCGGGAAAGGAACGCAACCTGTGGATCGGTCTGACCCTGGTTGGCTTCAAAGCTCAGGGGCAGATTCAGATAGGCTGCCTGGATGCTGTCATTGGTATGAAGAGACGGTTCATTCGAGCTCTTGGTAAAGTTCCGAACTCCAAAACTGCTATTCACCTGCGCTGGTGAAGCCAAAGCCAGTATCAGGCCGGCTATGAATAGGCATCCAAGGCAGCTCAAAAATGCTGCTTTCCGTCTTGTAAGACACAAAACATTAATTATGACATCAAGTCTCATCAAAACAACTCCCACTTTTTCTTTCTTTTTCAGCGGAAGGCCAGAGGTTCTATTTTTATCCGTCTGTAACTGTTTAGACGCAAGGGCCCGGAACCTCTTTTGCAGGCATCGTGCCAAACAGAGAAAATTATAATTATGAATTATTTCAACTGATTAAATTGTGCTGAGTTGCGATCTGAGGTTCAAGCGGGGAAATTTGTGTATTTTGACACAAAAAATTGCGGAAAATGGCGCAAAATCGGCATTATTTTCCATTTGAATTTAGTTTGTTAGATTTATGTTTGAGGCTCAAGGCGTAAGGCTCAAGGCGTAAGGCTCAAGGCGCAGGGCCTTTTGATTGCGGATTTTGGATTTTAGATTTTGGAATAAGGAATCAAAGATTCAAAAAATGAGCGGCCTGACGATCTTGAGGTGTGTCATTGGAGTATTCATTTACTTCATCCATGATGTTGCTCAAATCTTCTTAACCAAGGGATAGAAATTTCATTTTTTTGATCCCGGAAGCCGAACGCGCTATAAACAAGCGTTTGGTTTAGGAATGTCGGGAAAGACAGGTTGATCGAGTGAATTTAAAGGGTGGCAGAAAGGCTGGGTTTAATTCAAAGAGCCTAACATCGGTATTTTTCCACGATAATATTGTGTCTATACATTATCATTTCGGGAAATATTTAACGTTTTCCATTTCTTCAAAATCTTGATCCTGTGTCCAAAGAACGGCGTTATGGGCGCGCGCGGTGGCCAGAATGATGCTATCCGCCATCGGTATTTTATGCTCAAGGCTTATTTTTGCAGCCTGAAGTGCAAAGTCGTCGGTTAGATCAATAGTGGTTCCTTGTTTCATAAGGGCTACAGCTTGCAGTGCAGCATCTTCGCCGCGTTGCCGATAAACGGTCTTAAAAACGTCGTACATGCATATCGTTGGTACGATTAAGTTGTCGATGTCTATTAGCGCATCAGAAAAATGTTCCGCATTGGGACCGTCTGCAAGATATTCAAGCCAGGCTGACGAATCGACGACATTCATATGCGGTCCGGCTCCCGTTCGACTTCTGTGTTGATTCCCTCGAGAAATCCGCGCATTTCCGAAATTTCTTTTAACGGAATCAGCTCGATGCGATTTCCGTAAACCAGGACCTGAACTTTTAAACCTGGTTTCAAACTCAAAGAATCTCTGACTTTACGTGGAATCACGATCTGGAATTTTGGCGATATCGTTACGGCTTCCATCCGCAGTTTCTCCATCGATAGTTTATGCGTTTTACGATAATACGATCGATCATAAATGTCAAGCCGTTCAGGCAAATTATCCTTCGAGTTCTTCGTGAGCTTCGTGGTTTAAGGAAGTCGGAAAGTCCCACGTCTGAAGTGAAAGAATCTGTGATGGAAGGGCGCTGAATTAGCGGTTTTAATGGGTTTTCGGAAATGTATTTCTCCGAGGGCTCTGTGTGCTCTGTGGTCAATAAATTTCAACGAACACCATCAAGCTTTTGACGCCGGTAGCGAAATTTATCGCGGGTCAGGTTGAGCATCAGGGCAGCCTTGCTCTCATTGCCGTCGGCCAGTTTGAGAGCTTCTTCAAAATAGGCTCTTTCGATGTTTGCGATGATGGCGCTAAAGTCTATTCCCGCGGGGGAAATCGAAGGCAGATGGGGGCTGTCACCCGGTTGCCTATTGTCTTGGCGCCCGTTGTTGGCTTTCAACCCCAGATCCTCGAGCATCAGCTGCGGGCCCTCGGACAGCAACACGCCGCGCTCGATCAGGTTTTTAAGCTCGCGCACGTTTCCGGGCCAATTATATTCCTTCAAAGCCGCCTCGGCCGCGGCGGAAATACCGTTAAAGGTTTTGTCGAATTTCTGACTAAATTCCAACAGGAAATGTTTGGCCATCGGAATAATATCATCGCGCCGCTCACACAGGGAGGGAACTTCAAGTTTGACCACGGCAAAGCGGTGATAAAGATCGTTTCGGAATTCACCCGCTGCCACCAGTGCGCTCAAATCGCGGTTGGTTGCCGATATGATGCGGGTTTGAATGGCATGCTTTTTGGTTCCGCCAATCCGGTAATACTCGCCGGTGTCTAAAAATCGCAACAATTTGACCTGGGCCTCTGCGCTTAAATCGCCGACTTCATCCAAAAACAGGGTGCCGTGGGCGGCCTTTTCCACCAGACCGGCTTTGCCCGAGCGCTCAGCCCCGGTAAAAGCGCCCTTCTCATAACCGAAAAGCTCGCTTTCAATCAGCGCTTTGGGCATGGCAGCACAGTTAACGGCCACCATGGGCCCTTTAAAATTGGGGCTTTTGTAATGAATCGCCTTGGCGATCAGCTCTTTGCCCGTGCCCGTGTCCCCCAGAATTAAAATGGGCGTGTCCGGGCTCTGGGCGACTTTGGCCACCAGTTCCATGACATCCTGAATGGCGTTGCTTTCACCGATAAAACAGGGCAGGTTTTCTTTGAGGTATTTTTCGTGCAGGGCCTGGATTTCTTTACGCATGGCGATGGTTTCAAATGCGTTGCGTAAAATAACCAGCAAAGCGTCCATCTGAACCGGTTTGACCACATATTCATAGGCGCCGTTTTTCATGGATGACACCACGGTTTCTACATCCTCGTAGGCGGTGATCATGACGATGATCACCTCGGGGTGACGCGATTTAATAATTTCAAGGGCTTCAACTCCGCTCATACCCGGTAGCCCGATGTCCAGCAGTACCAGGTCCGGCGGGTTTTTGTCGATTGCCTTGATCGCCGATTCGGCTGTGCCAAATCCCTGGACGTTATAGTTCTTTTTTTTCAAAGCCAATTTGAGGCCGTTACGGGCCAGGGCTTCGTCATCGACAATATAGATGGAATCAGAACTCATCGGGTATTCATCCTTCGCTCAATCGGAAGTTCTATGGTAAATTCGGCTCCGCCCCATAGGCTTTTACCCAGGGTGATGGAGCCGTTGTGATCGGCCACGATACGCTGAGCGATGTTCAAACCAATACCGGAACCGTCTTCTTTGGTGGTAAAAAAGGGATCAAATATTTTTTCGCGTAGCTCGACCGGCACTCCGGATCCGGAATCAGCCACCTGGATGCTCAGCGTGTTATTCTTGGCTGACGATTTGATGGAGACAACTTTGGAATTGCCGTTGGATTTTTCCATTGCCCGGGCCGCATTGGTAATCAGATTGAGAACGACTTGTTCGATCAGCTGTGGGTCGGCGTAACATGCCGGTAAATCTGAGGCCAGGGATTTTTCGATCTTAATGCCGTTTTTGCGCATCGTGACGGTCGAAAGTTCAATGGCTTCTTCCAGCGATTCGTTGATATCGGTGCGCACCATTTTGGGTGCTCCGGGTTTGGAAAAATCCATGACACGCTTGATGACCGATTCAATCTTGTTGGAGGCCACCTGGATTTGCGTGAGGATCTGTCTGACGATCTCCATATCATCACCGCTCAGCTGCTCCGCATCACAAAGATCCTCGATGGTGTACAAATAGGTGTTAATACCGGTCAGCGGGTTGCGAATTTCATGGGCAATTCCGGCGGCTACACGACCCAGAGACAACATTTTATTTTTGATCAATAGCTGATGCTCAAGCTGCTTGGCTTCGGTAATGTCGACCGCATTGAACAGCAGGGCCTCCTGTCCCTGGTATTGGAAGCGGGTGGCCCGGGCCTGAAACCAGCGCATTTCGCTTTGGTTGCCTTTGCCGGTCGATGGGTAGGCGCGAAAGTCAATTTCCACCGTGTCGCTTTGCTTTGAAACCAAATGGGCGTGCGCTTGTTTGACTTTGGCGAGGTCGTCCAAGTGGACGTAATCAATGAATTTTAACAAATTGTCTTCTGAAAAAAGGCTGTGGAATTTTTTCAATTCAGGATTTTCATAAACAACCCGGTCGTTCTGGATGATGGCAATGCACACCGGAGAATTTTCAATCAAATCCCGAAACTGCTGTTCACTTTTGCGCAGGGCTTCTTCGGTCTGTTTGATGTCGGTAATATCTGTCAAGGAGCCAATCACCTCCACAGCATTGCTTTGCTCGCCGAACAGCAGGCGTCGCTCATCGCGCATCCAGCGATAGGAGCCGTCTTTATGTTCAAAGCGATATTCCAGGATATGACTGCCCTGGTCTACCAGTTTGGCAAATTCCGCCTTGACAAACTGAACATCATCCGGATGAATGTGATCGATCCAGAAGTGAGGGTTATGGATAAAGTCTTCGACAACATAACCCAGCTCTGCCTGGACATTGTTACTGATGAAGGTGGTGGCACAGTCACCGGTTGGATTACAGGAGAAAATGACCGCCGGGTTGGATGCCAGAATGTGTTGCAGGCGCTGTTGGGTCTGGCGCAACTCCTCTTCTCTGCAGTGTCGATCGGTGATATCGCGGATGGCACCGATGATCTTTTTACGCCCCTCGGCCATAAAACTACCCGCGCTGATTTCGGTCGGAAAGATGATTCCGTCTTTTTTGACCAGGTAGCGCAGCGGGACATAATTTTTTGATGTTCCTTCTTTGTTCAGAGGATTGATGAACGTTTGAATTTTATCTTTTTCAGCTGAAATGTCCGATACGGAAAGCCCCTGAAATTCGTTTTTAGAATAGCCAAAAAGCCTAAGGGCTGCCTGATTGGCGTCTTCAAATTGCAGGCCTGCCGCATCGAACACAACCACCGCATCCGATTCATTTTCAAATAGCTGCCGATAGCGTTCTTCGCTTTCGCGCAGCTTTTCCTGGGCCACTTTGTGTTGGCGTTCTAATTTTATGCGGTCCAGGGCATTATCAACCGTATTGACCAGCTCCGTCGTTTCAAAGGGCTTGCGCAGATAATCATAGGCGCCGTGACGCAGTGCCTGAATGGCCGATTCCACGGTGACCTCCCCGGTCATGACGATAACCAGCGCTTCCGGCAAGGCTTTTTGAACATGATCCATGACCTGGTAGCCGTCGATGTCCGGCAATCCGATATCCTGCAAAACCAGATCGATGTTGTTGGCCTTCAAACATTCAATGGCCTGTCGGCCGCTGTTGGCCGTTAAAATGTGCAGATCCCTGTGGCGCAGTAAGCGTTTAAGATAGCTGGCAAATCCAGGGTCATCTTCTACGATCAGAAGGGTATGCGGGTTTGACATTAAGGGCTCCATGGTACGCACAATATCTAAATTGCGAATCTTTATCCGGGCACCCAACCGTAAACGAGCACTTCGGACAGCAAACGGTGCCTAATTTAGCAGGATTCATGCCAAACCGGAGAACATTTTTTTATCATTAATTTCAGTTTGTTATATTTAAACCCGTATCATCCTGCGCTTCGATGACCCGGTATTTTTTTCCGGTTGGCACCCGATTTGCCAAAAAGCCGCCTGATTGCCGCTTTGATCTACCAGAGAACGCCAATTGCCGCTGGGATGGGTTAGCTGAAAAAGGCAATTATTTTAAATAAATATCAAAAACTTTCTTTTTAATTGCGGCGCTGCTTTTTTTCCATTTATTCTTGACAGAAATTCGCAAGTCGTCTATAAGGACCCCTTTGGCCTGATCCTTAAAAATTTGAGCGAACGCTTACGATAATCGGGTCTGCAGGAGTTTTTATGGGAAACAGTCTGAAAGGACTTATCGAAAAGAAAAAAAAGGACATCGTCAAACTTTGGTTTGAAGCCACCATTCAAACCTATGCACCCGATACCGCTAAATTTTATACAGGCCAGAAAGACCCATTCGCCAACCCGGTCGGTCACACAACAGCTGAAGCCATCCCCCATTTACTCGATCAATTACTCAGCGATTTGGATTCAGATGCGATTAAATCTCATCTGGATCCCATCATTCGCATTCGCGCCGCGCAGGATTTTAGCGCGTCTCAGGCCACCGCCTTTATCTTTAAGCTAAAAGACGTTATCAGGGCGTGTTTGCCGGATGAACTCAAAGAAGCCTCCCGGCTCAAAGAGCTATTGGCCTTTGAATCCAGAATTGATCGTCTCGGCCTGATGGCTTTTGATCTGTATATGGCCTGCAGGGAAAAAATATACGAAATTGCGGCAAACGAGACGCGCAACCAGACCTTTCGGGCCTTCAAGCGGGCCGGTTTAATTGTGGAGCCTTCTGAGCAGCCACCGAAGGTCAAAGGCGCTAAACCATAATATTCGCAACCCGGCTGCGGGTGTGCTGGCCCTGCCGGCAGCCGGTGGCCTTACAAAGAGGTGCTCTTCAATGAATTTAAGGTACATCGTTCCGCTGATTGCCGTTACCCTTCTTTTTTTGGTCTCCTATCTGGGCGCCCAGGTGTCAGCAATGCAATATGTGCTGGGTGTGGTTGTTCCCTATGTGGCCATTCTCACATTTGTGCTGGGATTTGCTTATCGCGTGATCAACTGGTCGCGATCGCCGGTGCCCTTCAGTATTCCCACAACGGGCGGTCAGCAAAAATCCCTGCCCTGGGTTCGGCATTCCAAATTTGACAGCCCGGTAAAGGGGTGGCAGATCGTTGTGCGGATGGCACTGGAAATACTGACGTTTCGCTCGCTGTTCAGAAACACGCGCATGAAGCTGAACCAGGGCGGCCGGTTGTCCTACCAGCTGGAAATTTTTCTGTGGGTCGGCGCGCTGGCCTTTCATTATGCCTTTCTGGTGGTGCTCATCCGCCATCTGCGCTTTTTCACCGATCCGGTACCGTTTTTTGTGCAACTGGTTGAAAACATCGACGGCTTTTTTCGGGTTGAAATCATCTATCCGGCATTTAAATTCGGCGTTCCCGGGGTTTATCTTTCGAGCTTTGTGCTGCTGGCAGCGGTCAGCTACCTGTTTTTCAGACGGCTTTTTGTGCGCCAGGTCAAATACATTTCGATTGCATCGGACTATTTTCCGCTGTTTCTGATTTTCGGAATCGCTCTGAGTGGTATTCTGATGCGCTATTTCACCAAGACGGATGTGACCGCCGCCAAGGAGCTGACCCTGGGGCTGGTCACCTTCCGGCCCACCATTCCGGAAGGGATCGGCGCTATCTTCTTTGTGCACGTCTTTTTGGTCAGTATCCTGATTGCCTATTTTCCATTCAGCAAATTGATGCACCTGGGCGGCGTGTTCCTGAGCCCGACGCGCAACATGCCTACCGACACCCGTGCCCGCCGGCACGTGAATCCCTGGAATTACCCGGTGCCGGTGCATACCTACGATGAGTATGAAGACGAATTCAGGGAGAAAATGGTCGAAGTCGGATTGCCGGTTGAAAAAATGCCGGAACCCGCAGCGGCGGAAGAGCCGGAGCAAGCAGAGGAAAAGGAGTAAACTATGGCAGACGAAACACCCAAACCGGAAGAGCTCATCCAGATCGATCACCGCCCGCCCAAAACAGACTGGATGGATGTTCCGGTTAATATCCGCAAGGGCATGTACTGTTATGCCTCAAATCCCAAAAGTGTCGAATATCTCGGTCTTCCCAATGCCAGGCAGTGGAACCCGCTGGACGATGACTGGCAGCTGCCCGAGAACTGGCAGGAAATCATCCATGAAGGCTTTAAGGAACGCCTGGAAAAATATCGATCGTTCCGGGTGTTCATGGATATCTGTGTGCGCTGCGGGGCCTGCTCCGACAAGTGTCACTATTACATCGGAACCGGCGATCCTAAAAACATGCCGGTGCTCAGGGCTGAGTTGCTGCGATCCGTCTACCGCAACGATTTTACCCGCATGGGCAAAATTTTGGGCAAAATCAACGGGGCGCGCCCGATGAGCCTCGATGTGCTCAAGGAATGGTGGTACTACCTGTTTCAATGCTCCGAATGCCGCCGCTGTTCGCTGTTCTGCCCTTACGGCATCGATACGGCCGAGATCACCATCATGGGTCGCGAGCTGCTGAATCTGTTGGGGCTCAATATCGACTGGATTGCCACGCCGGTGGCCAACTGTTACCGCACCGGCAACCATCTGGGCATCCAGCCGCATGCTTTTAAAGACATGCTCGACTTTTTTGTGGAAGACATCGAAGAGATTACCAGCGTTCAGGTGGACTATAATATCAACAAAAAGGGCGCCGACATTCTGTTCATCACCCCCTCGGGGGATGTGTTCGCCGATCCGGGTACTTACACCGCTATGGGCTACCTGATGCTGTTTCATTACCTCAAGGAGAAATTCGGGCTGGATGTCACCTGGAGCACCTATGGCTCCGAAGGCGGCAACTTCGGATTTTTTACCTCCCACGAGACCATGAAACGGCTAAACTCCAAGATGTATGCCGAAGCCAAACGCCTGGGGGTCAAGTGGATCCTGGGCGGTGAATGCGGCCACATGTGGCGCGTGATCAACCAGTATATGGACACCATGAACGGGCCGACCGATTTTCTGGAAGTACCGGTGTCACCCATCACAGGCACCGTATTTGAAAATGCCCGATCAAACAAAATGGTGCACATCGCCGAGTTTACGGCCGATTTGATCAAACACGACAAGCTCGACCTGGATCCCAGTCGCAACGATCATTTAAAGGTGACCTTTCACGATTCCTGCAATCCGGCCCGGGGCATGGGTATATTTGATGAGCCCCGCTATGTAATTGAAAACGTGTGCAACAACTTTTATGACATGCCGGCCAACACCATTCGCGAAAATACCTTCTGCTGCGGCAGCGGGGCGGGTTTAAATGCCGGTGAGAATATGGAACTGCGCTTGACCGGCGGTCTGCCGCGCGCCAATGCGGTCAAACACGTTCACGAAAGACACGGCGTGAACATGCTGGCCTGCATCTGCGCCATCGACCGGGCCGCGCTGCCCCCTCTGATGGAGTACTGGGTGCCGGAAGTGGACGTGACCGGGCTGCATGAAATGGTGGCCAATGCCCTGATCATGCCCGGTGAGAACGAACGCAGCACCGATCTGCGGGGCGAGGACATCCCGGGCCGCGAGATCGTCGAAGAAGCTCAAGAAGAATCAGAGGTTGATTCGGAGGAACAAGCTGATGAACAATAAAGCACTGATTGTAACGGGAGTTGTTATATTTTTGCTTATCGTCTTGTTTCCCTTCTGGTACATGCGGGGCAAAGCCGCCCCGCCGCCGGAGGTGGAACTGACACCCAAGGCCAAGGCAGCTCAAAAATGCGTGCGCTCGACCGAGTACATGCGTGCCGAGCACATGCAGCTGCTGGATGTATGGCGGGATTCAGTGGTGCGCGAAAGCAAACGGATCTATGTCAATCCCGATGGCAAAGAGTTTAATATGAGTCTGAGCAACACCTGTTTGGACTGTCATTCCAATAAAGCCGAATTTTGTGACCGCTGTCACAATTACGCTTCGGTCAGGCCCTATTGCTGGAGTTGCCACATTGAAAACCCGAAGGAGAAGACCTAATGGATAGCAGCAGAAGACGCATTTTACAGTTACTGGGAATTTCTGCTCTGGCACTCACCACCAGGCCGGTTTTAGATGCCTTTGCCAAAGAGCAGCAGGCAACCGGGGCTGACGTCATTATTAAAGAAGGGGACAAGGTGCTGAAGGCCAGACAGTGGGCCATGGTTATCGATACCCGCAAGTTGCACTCAGAAGCCGAGCTGGAACCTCTGATAGAGGCCTGCCACACGATTCACAATGTTCCCAAGCTGCTGAACAAAAACCATGAAATCAAGTGGCTCTGGGGAACACACTATCACAACGCCTTTCCGGGCAAGGCCGCCCGCTTTATCGCCGAAGAGGTTGAGCAACGCCCGTTTCTGGTTTTGTGCAATCATTGTGAGAACCCGCCCTGTGTGCGGGCCTGCCCGACCAAAGCCACCTGGAAACGCGACAACGACGGCATCGTGTTTATGGATTTTCATCGCTGCATCGGATGCCGTTTTTGCATGGCGGCCTGCCCGTTTGGTGCCCGCAGCTTTAATTACCGGGACCCGCGCCCCTTCATCCAGGAAACCAACAAAAAATTTCCAACCCGCATGAAGGGTGTGGTTGAAAAATGTAATTTTTGTGCCGAGCGCCTGGCGGTGGGCCAGATACCGGCCTGTGTGGAAGTCTCCAAGGGCGCACTGGCGTTCGGGGATCTTTACGACCCAAAATCTGAGGTCCGCGAGCTGATCCGCACCCATTTTACCATTCGTCGTAAACAAACTCTGGGCACCGAGCCCTGTGTCTATTACATCGTGTGAGGTGAATAATGCTTGAATTAGCGCTTAAAGGCGGCAAAAAATATTACGGCTGGATGACCTTATTAGTGGTGATTGTGGGTATCGGCTTTTTGCTGTACCTCAGACAGCTTGATTTTGGGCTGGGGATTACCGGCCTGAGCCGGGATACCTCCTGGGGCTTTTATATTGCCAATTTTACCTTTCTGGTGGGTGTGGCCGCCGGGGGGGTAATGGTGGTGCTTCCCTATTATCTGCATGACTACAAGGCATTCGGCAAGGTCACTATTTTAGGAGAGTTTTTGGCCATCGCTTCGGTTCTGATGTGTTTGACCTTTATCCTGGTCGATCTGGGCCAGCCCATGCGGGCATTTAACGTCTTGCTCTACCCGACACTCAATTCCGTGCTGTTTTGGGATGCCGTCGTTCTCAACGGATATCTGTTTTTAAACATCATTATCGGCTGGAACGTGCTGGAGGCCGAGCGCAACGGGGTGCATTACCAACCCTGGTTAAAGCCTTTGATCTATCTGTCCATTCCCTGGGCCATCAGCATCCATACGGTGACCGCTTACTTGTACTGCGGTTTGCCGGGCAGGGGCTTCTGGATGACCGCCATTCTGGCGCCGCGCTTTTTGTCTTCGGCTTTTGCGGCCGGGCCGGCGCTGCTGATTTTGTGCTGCCTGATCATCCGTCGGGTGAGCAGCTTTGATCCCGGCCGGGAGCAGATCCAATCCCTGGCCAAAATCGTGGCCTATGCGATTTGCATCAACGTGTTCTTCTTTCTGTGTGAAATATTTGTGGCCTTTTACAGCCAGATTCCCGAGCACATGGATCACATCAAATACCTGTTTGTCGGTCTGCACGGCCATGGGGCCTATGTGCCCTGGATGTGGGCTTCGTTTATCCTGATGATCGTCGGCATTATTCTGACCGTTATCCCTACCACCCGTAAAAACGAAGGCGTGCTGGCCGTCGCCTGTGTGGCGATTTTTCTGGGAACCTGGATCGACAAGGGACTGGGCATGATCGCCGGCGGTTTCACGCCATCGCCGCTGCATGAAATCAACGAGTACATTCCCTCATTGCAGGAGGTCGTAATTGCGCTGGGGGTGTGGGCCATGGGCTTTTTAGTGTTGACCGCGCTGTTTAAAATTGCGGTTTCCGTCAAAGAAGAAACCCGCAGCTAAGCACTTTACTTAATCTGTTCATTTAGGAGGGCTTCCACTTTAAAAGCCCTCCTTTTTTTATCCCTCTTTGAGGGGGTCAAATCTTGAATTGTGAATAAATATTGACAAATGTGCTTGGCTAAAATATTGATCAAAATATGGCTAGACCCTGGCGAATAGAATATGAAGGCGCTTTTTATCATCTGTTATCCCGCGGAAACGAGAAAAGGGATATTTTTATAGATGACGACGATCGGGGTATGTTTTTGGATACGCTTGGCGAGATGGCCGATCGTTTCGCGATCGACATTTTTGCCTATGTTTTAATGAACAATCACTATCATCTTCTAATCAGGACTCAACGTGCCAATTTAACCAAAGCGATGCATTGGTTTGGGGTTACGTACACTACTCGTTTTAATTATCGGCACAACAGAATTGGGCATCTTTTTCAAGGTCGCTACAAAAGCATCTTGGTGCAAAATGATGCTTACATGATGCAGCTTTCTTGCTATATTCATCGCAATCCATTAAGGAGCGGAATTGCCAAACGACTGGCAGAATATCCCTGGAGCAGCTACCGGGCGTATGCCTATGGTAGGCTGGTACCGGCTTGGTTATCAACCAAACTGATCTTAGAGCAATTTGCAGGTGAAGGAAAAGAGCAGTGTCGATTATATCGCGAGAAAGTCCAGCGCTATTCCAAAGAAGAAAAGGAACTGTGGGAGGATTTTCGGCATGGCTGTTTTTTAGGGTCAAAGAAATTTGTGACACAGATACGCAAAACTCATTTGCCAGAGAAGCCTCACGATGAAATTCCCGGGCAAAAGCAAATAGCCGGCAGTTTTGAGCCAAAAATTATTCTGCGGAAGGCCGCTGACATACTTCATTGCGATCTGAAGCGCGTAGTAAAATCGGGTCGTCTATCGGGCTTGGAAAAAGATCAACGGGACCTGCTTATCTATATAATTTGGAAGACAGGGCGATTGACGAATGCAAAAATTGGTGAGCTTTTTGGCGTAACATATTCATCTGTCAGCCACAGTGTAAGAGCTGCGCAAGCAAAGCTAAAAAAAGATACGAATTTAAGATCCATATTTAACATCATTAATTCACAATTCAAGATTTGACCCCCGCTTTGAGGAATTTCAGATCTTTTAACTATCTTGACAAAACTGGCATAAATTGATACGGTTTTTACGAAACGTAAATAACGTATCGTAAATAACGTATAAATGGAGCATGTGGTGGAAAACCCATTTAAATATGGCGGCCTTGTCCGCGGTCCTTACTTTGCGGACCGCAGAACTGAGCTGAATGAGCTCAAACGGGAAATGTTGAACTTAAACCGTGTGTTTTTGGTGTCTCCCCGTCGCTTTGGCAAAACGTGCCTGCTTATCAACCTCATCGAAAGGTTGGAACGTAAAGCCATAGCCTGTGTGTACATCGACCTGAATGCCTATCCGGATGTCAAAAGCTTCGCCACAGCCTTGACCGGTCAGAGCGCCAGGGCCCTGGAGACCAATAAAGACAAGCTTTTGAAGATGTTTGCCGGATTTCAAAAACTGCGCCCTAAGGTAACTGTAGACCAAACCGGAAATATATCCGCGGGCATCGAGCTTGCGGTTGCCGAAAAGGATGCACTTTCGGCGCTTCTTGAGGGTTTGCAACATGCTGAAAATCTGGCCGCCAAAAAGAAAAAAAAACTGGTAGTCATCATTGATGAATTTTCCGATCTTGAAAAATTCAATGGCCAGACAGTTGAAAAAGCGTTGCGATCCGAAATACAGAAACACACCCATATTGGCTATATTTTTTCCGGTTCCGAGCAATCGGTGATGCTGGCCATGACTCGTGATCGTTCGCGCGCTTTTTATAAGTTAGGCCGTATCATGGAGCTAGGGCCGATTGCCCCAAAAGCTTATACCAGCTTTATTCAGAAGTGGTTAAAAAAGGGCGGTTACGCAGTAAATGAAGAAGATTTGCAGCGGATTTTTAAAATCGGTAATAATGTCCCATATAATATACAGCGTTTGTGCAATGTTATTTGGGACGCTGCCATGGAAACAAAGGTCATAAAGCCGGCATTGATTGAAAGGCTGCCGGTCATTGTTGCCCGACAAGATTCACCCCATTATGAAATGCTCTGGCGCTCGGCCTCCCAATCCCAGAAAATTCTTCTGATTGCTTTAAGCCAGGACCAGACGGCCAAACCGTTTTCAAAGGAATTTCAGGTATCACATGGTATCGGCCCATCATCATCAATCAAAGCATCTCTCGATTCACTTCTGAAAAAGGGGATTCTGTATAAGACACTGCAGGGGGCTTATCGATTTACGGATGGGTTTATGCCTTATTGGATAGACGATATCTTGAAAACGATCAGATGATTTTTGATGAAGCGATTATGCAAATTGTGAATTCACATTAGGTGTAATTGTTGAAATATCTTCATAAAGAAATACTATGAATTCTTAAGACATATTTTGAACTATGGGTGTTTCGATACATTACCGCGGCCGGCTGGCGAATATCCAAAATGTAAAATCCATCTGTTATGAAATGGCCGCAATTGCAGAAAAAATGGACTGGCGCTACACCTGCTTGGATGAAGATTGGTCTCAATCGGCTAGTTCGACGATTGACGTCACAGCGAAAGGTTCAAACATTAGCGGGCATTTGCCGTTAAAGGGAATTGCGTTGACGCCTTGCGCCGAATGCGAGACATTGCGATTTTTCTTTGATGCTGACGGCGAGCTACGTGATCCGGTAAGTATGGTAAGTATCAGCGAAGAGACCCTAAAACCGGAAGATTCCTGGATATCCATAAAGACTCAATACGCAGGTCCTGAAACCCATGTATGGATCATTGGTCTGTTAAAGTATTTAAAGAAGTTTTATATACCGAATCTAGAAGTTCGAGATGAGGGCAAATACTGGCAAACCGAAAACATTGAGATTCTTAAAGAGAAAATGGATTTTATTGACAAAAAAATTTCAGCAGTCAGTGCCGAACTATCGAGAGTGACCAGGGGCCACATTGAAAGCTATTCTGCCGATGAGCTTGCTACCGTGATTGAGACCCTGCTCCTTAATAAGTTTGACGTTGAAAAATAAAAATTGAAAGTCTTAAAGGGGGATCAATAAAATTCACAATTCAAGATTTGATCCCCCGTTTGATTAATAACTATACATGTAGGAGAGTCGGCTTACTCTTGTGGATAAGGCGCATGCCGGATGATATCACCTTCAATCAGGTAAACGACCTGTTCGGCGATATTGGTGGTATGGTCTGCCAGGCGCTCCAGATGGCGGGATATTAGAAATAAATTAATCAGATACCCGATTTTGTCGGGATTTTCGCCAATCTCTTTTTTAATTTTGTCGTAGGCCTCACTTTTGATTCGATCGACTTCATCGTCCATCATGACGACCTTAAAGGCCAGATCATAATCCAGATTGATCAGCGCATCCAGGCTCATTTTCAGCATGGCCTGGGCTTTTTCTCCCATGGTGGCGTAGTCAAAGTAAAAATCCGGTTGCTCGCTTTTGGCGGTAACTCCGACGCGCTCGGCGATATTAACAGCCTGGTCGCCGATGCGCTCCAGCTCGGCATTGATCTTGATTACAGCAACAATAAAACGCAGATCAATGGCCACCGGCTGATGCAGGGCCAGCACTTTGAGGCATTCTTCCTCAATTTCCACTTCCACTTCATCGATTTCATAATCGGTTTTAATAATTTTGTCCGCCAGATCCGAATCATTGGTATCAATGGCCTTGAGGGCCATCTGGACGCGCTCTTCCACCAGGGCGCCCAGGGCGAGGATACGCTTTTTTATAGTTTCCAACTCCTTAGTGAATTGCTTTCTGATGCGCTTTTCCATTTTTATGATCCCTAAAGTGCTTTCTGTTTTTATATGACTAAAAAGGTAATCTGTTTTTACGGGTCAGGCAAGAAAAAATTCAAGCACATTAATTTTCGTGCAAGTCCCCAATCGTTGCGTTATAAACGTCCGTACCTCAGTATTTTTCATATCTAAATCCCCAAAATGTTAAATTTTTATTAGCCTAACAATAAACTAACAATATCTTTGCCTAACGCTAACAAAAAATTCATAATCTTCCCTTTTCGATAGAATGTCTTTATGTTTTTCAATTAAAAATTTCAACAATATCGCGGTTGGTTAAGAAATGTCACCGACAACATTAATTATCATTTTATTGGTCTTATCAACCTTTGGCTATTATGTCGGCCGAAGGCGTGCACTGGTCGTTGGTTGTGATTCAGCCGGCGTTAAGAACCTGCATTCGCGGCCCATCTATTATGGGTCTCTTACTGCCCTTTGTTGTGGAATTCCGGCAATGCTTCTGTTTGGATTCTGGTTGACATTCGAGTCCACCATTATGACGAATCTGGTGGTTTCCGAATTGCCGGAAGCCCTGCAAAACCTGCCGACAGCTGAGCTGAACCTGCAGGTAAATAAAATCAGAAATCTGGTTGATGGAAACATCGTTGCCGGTGTGGTCGAAGCTGAAATACAGGCTGCTGCAGATCATTACCGCAACCTGCAAGCCACCAGCAATGCCGCTCTGGCTGTTGCTGCTATATCTGTGGCCATTTTGGGGCTGATGATCGTGCGGGCCAAAATAACGCCTCTGCTGCGGGCACGCAATAGAGTTGAGCAAATAATTCGATATATGCTGATCGCCTGTTCGACCATCGCCATATTTACCACGATCGGTATTGTGTTGTCGGTGCTGTTTGAATCCATTCGGTTTTTTAATGCAGTGCCGATTGCGGAGTTTCTGTTTGGCCTGGAGTGGAGCCCGCAGATGGCCATCCGCGCGGATCAGGTGGGTTCATCGGGGGCGTTCGGGGCGGTACCGGTGTTTGTGGGGACCCTGCTGATTTCTGCCATTGCGATGTGCGTGGCGGTGCCAATCGGCCTGATGTCCGCAATATACCTCTCCGAATATGCAAACAAAACATTTCGCGCTGTGGCCAAGCCATTGATTGAAATTTTGGCCGGTATTCCAACTGTGGTTTATGGGTTTTTTGCGGCCTTAACGGTGGCACCGTTTATCCGGGACTCCGGCGATCTTTTGGGATTGGGGGTTTCTTCAGAAAGCGCTCTGGCAGCCGGTGCTGTTATGGGGATCATGATTATTCCTTTTGTATCCTCATTGTCTGACGATTTTATCAATGCAGTGCCCCAGGCGTTGCGGGACGGCGCCTACAGTCTGGGGGCCACCCAATCAGAAACCATCAAAAATGTCATCCTGCCGGCCGCTCTGCCGGGGATTGTTGGCGGTGTTCTCCTGGCAGTTTCCAGAGCGATCGGTGAAACCATGATCGTTGTAATGGCTGCAGGATTGGCGGCCAACTTAACCTTAAATCCACTGGAAACCGTTACCACGGTTACGGTTCAGATTGTGACTTTATTGGTCGGTGACCAGGAATTTGACAGCCCCAAGACGCTCGCAGCCTTTGCGCTGGGGTTGCTGTTGTTTGTGGTAACGTTGCTGTTAAACATCATTGCCTTAAAGGTCGTTCGTAAATATCGGGAACAATATGAATAACGCTCATCCAAACGGCATCAGCCCGGCCAGGAAAAAAGAGCGCACGCTTGACATTGTCAACCGGGGGCTGGGTAAACGCTATCGTGCCGAACGCCGATTCCGATGCTATGGATTACTGGCAATTGTTGTCAGTATGGTCTTTCTTTCTCTGTTGTTCATCAGCATTGTTGGAAAGGGTTATTCAGCGTTCCTGCAGACCTTCGTAAAGCTGGATGTGTTTCTTGATCCTGAAATTTTAGACGAGCAGTCGCTGGCTACTGCCGATTATCAGGGTCTGGTAAAAAAATCCTTGCGGGGCATGTTTCCTGACGTAGCGGGCAGAAGAGACAAGCGCATGCTGTACCGGATGGTCAGTAGTGGGGCCTCGTTTCAGCTGAGAGATTTAGTTCTCACCCAACCGGATGTGATCGGACAAACCCTGCCCGTCTGGGTACCGGCTGATGATGATGTGGATATGTTGATCAAGGGGCATTTTGATCGAAATGTTGACGAAGGCCAACGACGCTTAAAAGATAAGCAGCTGGCCTGGATCGACCAGCTGTCATCTGAAGACAGAATTAAAAAGAAATTTAACACTACCTTTTTTACTGCCGGAGATTCCCGGGAGCCCGAACTGGCCGGCATCTGGGGGGCTGTAGCCGGTTCCTTTTTTACGCTTGTTGTCACCCTTGTTCTTTCTTTTCCGATCGGTGTGGCTGCGGCCGTCTATCTGGAAGAGTTTGCCCCTAAAAATCGCTGGACCGATTTGATTGAAGTCAACATCAACAACCTGGCGGCTGTACCCTCGATCGTATTCGGTTTGCTGGGTCTGGCGGTGTTTCTAAATTTTTTCGGGTTGCCCCGGTCGGCGCCGATTGTGGGCGGGCTGGTCCTGGCCTTAATGACATTGCCGGTTGTCATCATTGCCAGCCGCTCGGCCCTAAAAGCGGTGCCGCCCTCGATTCGCGAAGCGGCACTGGGTGTCGGGGCTTCCCAGATGCAGATGGTTGCCCATCATGTGCTACCGCTGGCGTTGCCCGGAATGCTCACGGGCGCCATCATTGGAATGGCGCGTGCTCTGGGGGAAACAGCGCCACTGTTGATGATCGGCATGGTGGCCTTTATTGTCGACATCCCGACCGGATTCACAGATCCAGCGACCGCATTGCCGGTTCAAATTTACCTCTGGGCCGATAGCCCCGAGCGCGCTTTTGTCGAACGCACTTCTGCGGCGATAATGGTATTGCTGGTATTTTTAATCACCATGAACGCAGCGGCGGTGATTTTAAGAAAACGCTTTGAGAAGCGCTGGTAGTTATCATGGCTTCTGGCTGCAGGCACCTTGCTGCTGGCCTTTCGTTAAGGAGCAGCGAGTGATTTAATAGAATTCAAACAGATCTCTAATAGTTTACTAATTTAGATTGCGTATATTTTAACCAAAATTTTGCAGCATTAATATTTTTCAATGTCACTTTTTGATTCGAGGAGGAAATCATTATGAGAAAGTTTTTCACACTTATGGCCGTCGTTTTTTTGATGATCGCATTGTTTGGATCGGCCAGCGCAGGTTCCGGGCGGGATTATATTAACATCGTCGGATCCTCCACAGTTTATCCGTTTGCAACGGTGGTGGCCGAGCAATTCGGCAAGTCCACTTCCTTTAAGACACCCAAAATTGAATCCACCGGGTCCGGTGGCGGTCTCAAGCTTTTTTGTGCCGGTGTTGGCGTTGAACATCCGGACATTACCAATGCGTCCCGCCGCATTAAACAATCTGAGTTTGATCGTTGTGCCCAAAACGGCGTCAAGGAAATTATTGAGGTTAAAATCGGGTATGACGGTATTGTGCTGGCCAATTCGAAAAAAGCTGCTCCGTTGAAGCTGACCCGCAAGGATATCTTTCTGGCACTGGCCAAGGATGTTCCGGATCCCAAAGGCGGTGAAGCGCTGATCCCCAATCCTTATAAAACCTGGAAGGATGTCAATCCGTCTCTGCCGGACAAGGCCATCGAGGTTCTTGGGCCACCACCAACCTCAGGTACCCGGGATGCTTTTGTAGAGCTGGCCATGGAAGGCGGTGCCAAAAGCTTTACCTGGATCAAGGCCATGAAAAAGAAAGATAAAAAAGCCTATAAGGCGATATGTCATACTGTTCGGGAAGATGGCGCCTACGTCGAGGCCGGCGAGAACGACAACCTGATCGTGCAAAAGCTGGAGGCCAATCCCAATGCGCTGGGAATCTTCGGTTTTAGCTTCCTGGATCAGAACCTGGACAAGGTCCAGGGATCTTATGTCGATGCGGTCGAGCCGACTTTTGAAAATATTGCCGAGGGTCAATATCCGGTTTCCCGCCCATTGTTTTTTTACGTCAAAAAGGCCCATGTCAATGTGATCCCGGGCATTAAGGAATATCTGGTTGAATTTACCAGCAACAAAGCCTGGGGGCCGGAAGGGTATTTGAGCGAAAAGGGACTGATTCCGATGCCGGATACGGAACGCAAAGAATTTCACGATTCGGTAAACGCATTGAGCACCCTGACATCTCTAAAGTAGCTACAGAAAGGTAGACCGGGTTGAAACGCCCATTAAATCCGAACTGCCTATCTTCAAATATTAGACCCATTGGGTTTTGTTGCCGGTCGGTAACGGGACATTTTAATGTTGCTTTTTAATCATTAATCCGTAATTTTAAATATCCAATTATGATTGCAATACGAGAGATTAATGAAGTCGGTTTTGTAGGTCAGATGCCAGAACAGGACACACAACAACAGGTTAGGGCCGCAACGGGCCGGGTCCTTGTCAATCGCGAAAATCGCGAAACGGTTGGTGAAATCACGGTTGACCATCCCCGTATGACCTGTCGGGATGTTAATGTCTGGTATGGCGATAAACACGCCATTAAAAGTGTTTCTCTGGATGTCGGTCGCAACGAGGTCATTGCCATGATCGGGCCATCCGGCTGCGGCAAATCCACCTTTATTCGTTGCCTGAATCGCATGAATGACACCATTGAAGGATGTCGCATTACCGGTGCGATTACCCTCGACGGGATAGATATTTATGGTAAAAACATCGATGTTGTCCCGCTGCGGGCCCAGGTGGGTATGGTCTTCCAAAAACCGAATCCCTTTCCCAAATCCATTTATGAAAATATTGCCTATGGTCCGCGAATTCATGGGATGGCGGCCAATAAAGCCGAACTGGATGAGATTGTTGAAACATCGCTTATTAAGGCAGGGTTGTGGAACGAGGTTAAGGATTGGCTCGGTCAGCCTGGCACCGGCCTCTCCGGCGGACAACAGCAGCGCCTATGCATCGCGCGCACGATTGCGGTCAACCCTGAGGTCATATTAATGGATGAACCGTGCTCGGCATTGGATCCGATTGCCACCGCTGTTATCGAAGATTTGATCGATGAGCTGCGCGAACAATATACGATTGTGATCGTCACCCATTCCATGCAGCAGGCGTCCCGCGTATCGCAACGCACGGCCTACTTTCACTTGGGCGATCTCATCGAGGTGGGGTCGACACCACAGATTTTTACCAATCCGAGCCACCAGCTTACGGAGGATTACATCACCGGACGCTTCGGTTGACAAATGCTTTATTTGGCAATCATAGCCCGCATCATGTCGCCGGCATTTTCGGCGTGGTCGGCGATGGAGCCGACAATTTCCGTTAAGCGGATCAAATGAAATACAGCCACAGGATCATCAATCGCGTTAAAGATTTTTTCTTTGGCGGCGTCTTCAAGCTTATCGGCTTCATGTTCATAGTGGCGCAAGGTGCGGATCATATCTTTAACCACAATCCGCTGATCTTCTGAAAAATTTGAAAAGTATTTGCGGGCCTCGGTCACCATATTGCTCAACTCTTCGATGGGGTCTGTGACCGCTTCCACCAGAATCATAAAATCTTTTTCAAGCACCTCAGGAATGCCGGCAGCCGCCCTGAAAGACAGCCAGTCAAGGCCCTCTTCCACGGCATCTATTACTTTGTCCTGTTCTCTTAAATATCGGAACAGCTCGAATTTATCCACCGCCAACAGGGTGCCCTTGGGAAGATGGCCCCGGATACGGCGCTTGATAGCATCGGCTTCGCTTTCGAGTTTATCGATATCTTTTCTAAAATGTTCGAAGTCTTCGCATCTGTCTTCAATGATACACTCGATGGCCCTTTGAAAAACCCAGGCGCATTCTTTCACCTTTTCGGCGTGTTCCTGCACGCCGTCAAAGGGCGAGGTCACAAACATTGAAATAAAGGGTATGCGCATAACATTCTCCTTTAGATAAAGAGCTGAAGGATTTTAAAAATGACCATGCTGGTGATGGCCGCAGCCGGCACGGTTAGAACCCAGTACAGGATAATTTCAAATATAATTCTAAAATTAACCGCCTCAATGCCGCGTGCCAGACCGACCCCCATGACACCACCCACGGCCGCATGGGTGGTTGACACCGGCAACCCCATTTTGGATGCCACCATCACGGTTGTGGCGGCGGCAAAATCAACCGAAAAACCGCGGGTATTGGTCAAAGTAGTGATTTTTCTGCCAATCGTATCCATTACCCGGTGCCCGGCCATGCCGATGCCGCAGGCAATACCAATGCCGCCGAAAAACAGCAGAAAAACCGGGACCGGAACCTTGGCCCCCACGCTGCCGGTTTTAACCAGAAAATAAATGACCGCTAGCGGACCGATGGCATTGGCCACATCGTTGGCGCCCTGGGCTAAAGCAACATAGCAGGAAGTGCCGATCTGAATTTTACGAAAAACCTCTTCTTCCCCGGTTAGGTTAGTCTTTTTAATAAATTTGCGCAAGATTTTGACGGCCACAAAGCCCAGTAATAAAGCCAGGACCAGGGCAACCAGCAGTGCCAGCGGTGTTCCGATCGCCAGTCTTTTTCCCAGTGGTGTCTTGAAGAGAAAGGATAATATCACTACAAAAAGAGCCATACTGATGAAATAAGGCGCCAGTTTAAGGGCCTGGACGAAAGGATCCTCTCTGGACAAAATAAACTTGACGATGGTTTTAAACATCAAATAGGCGATGACCATGGAAAATACCGGCGAGATCACCCAGCTCAATACGACCGCGCCGAGTTTGCCCCAGTTGATCACCGAAAATCCGCCGGCCATGATACCAAAACCGATCATGGCCCCCACAATCGAATGGGTTGTGGACACCGGCAGCGATTTCCAGGTGGCAAAAGATACCCACAGGGCGGCTGCCAACAGGGCTGATAGCGCGCCAATCAGCGCCAGATGGGGATCAGCAAGAATATCGGTTGATACGATTCCTTTGCGGATGGTTTTGGTGACATGCGAGCCGATAAATACAGCGCCGACAATATTTAATATACCGGCGATGAATACAGCCTGACGAATAGTGATGGCCTTGGCACCAACCGCAGATGCCATCGAATTGGCCACATCATTGGCGCCAATATTCCAGGCCATATAAAATCCGAAAATATAGCCGATGATCAGTACGAAATATTCAGATCCCATGCGCTTGCTCTATGAGAGATTCATTGCTATTAGTTGGCGTGTCAGATTCTTGCCACAGCGGTTCGGCAGGGTACCATGCCAGCTCCTGGATTCTATCTGAAAGATGAAATGGTTGGCGAGGCAATAGCATGTTGGGTGCGGTAAATCAATGATAAACCACTGCTAGTACAAAAAGTTGCATAGAAGATTTTTATAGAAATAAATTCAAATGGTTAGAATAGAAAACAGGATCGCTTCACGTTCAGATTACAACCCTTGTGGGCGAATTTAAGAACAATGCTCGCGGCAGTCAGTTGATCTGGGGCTGCGACTATTATTTTTGAGGAAGATGAATGCTAAAGCGGCTGCCCTCACCCAGTTTGCTGTCAACCGCAACATGCCCGCCGTGGGCCTGGGCAATGTGTTTGACAATGGCCAGCCCCAGGCCTGTGCCCCCCATACTGCGGCTGCGCGCTTTGTCGACCCGATAAAAACGCTCGAACAGGCGCGGCAGATGCTTTTGGGCGATGCCGATGCCCTGGTCCTGAACACCGATGACCATTTGATCCTCGTCGCGGTGAGATGTTACCTGAATGGTACTTTCCGGTTCACTGAATTTAATGGCATTATCCAACAGATTAACCACTGCCTGCTCGATCAGGGTGGGGTCAAACATGGCAATGGCGTCCTTATCACAATCCAGATCGATGTGGATGTTTTTTTCTTGGGCTTTTGAACGACACAACTGAATGGCGGCCTGAACTACGTCTGTCATCTTAACCGGTTCAAATTGTATTTCTTTACTTTCGTCTTCCTGCTCTATTCGTGACAACGCCAGCAAATCCTCGATGATGGCATTTAAGCGGTCCACATGTCTTTGGATAATGTTTAGGAAGCGTTCTTTTTCCTGGGCCTTTTCAACATTACCCTGTTGCAAAGTTTCGACAAAACCTTTGATGGCGGTCAGGGGTGTTTTGATTTCATGCGAGACATTGGCCACAAAATCGCGCCGCATGTTTTCCAGGCGTCGCAGCTGGGTCACATCGTGGAATACCACCAAGGTGCCCATTTGTTGCTGATTGGCGTCTAAAAGCGGAGAGCCTTTTACAGCGATCACGCGTTCTTCATTTTGAAATACCGTGATGTCTTCTTCGGATGGATTTTTGCCGATGAGTGCATTTCGGATAAATTGCTGTAGTGCCGGTGAACGGATGATCTCCTGAATACTTTTTCCCAGACAATTGACCGGTTCATTTTCAAATAGCCGGGCAGCCGCCTGGTTAATGCTCACGATACGCTCTTCGGTGTCGATGGCAATCACGCCTTCAAGCATGCTGGCCAGCACCGTTTCGAGTTGATTGCGCTGACGGATGATGGTTTCAATGCGATCATTCAGCTGTGCGGCCATCTGATTCATAGCATCCGCCAGACCTCCCATTTCTTCGGTCTCAGGTGGTGTCAGGCGGTGGCTTAAATCACCGGCAGCGAAATGTTCGGCGCTTTTTTTCATGTGCTCGATGGGCTGGCTGATGCGGCGGGAGATAAACCAGCTGATCCCGGCCGCCAGCAGAGCGATGATACATCCGCCCAGTGCTATTTTTAGCTGGATGGATCGGATTTCAGCTTCGACGGCGGTTGCCGGCAATGCGGTGCGCAGCACGGCCAAAACCTTTTGTTGGTCCATGATCGGCACAGCGACATACAGCATGCGCTGCATGAGGGTGTTGCTGAAACGCATAGATTGCCCTGCCTGGCCGGCCAACGCGGTCATGATTTCGGGACGGTTGGCATGATTATCCATCAGCCCCGGTGTTTCACGCGAATCGCCAAGGACTTTTCCATCCGGCAGAATGACGGTGATACGCGTTTCCGAAAGCCGGCCGGCTTTTTTGCAGATGGCATCAATGGATTTAACATCCAAAGGTGCTAAGTACGATGTAATCTGTTTTTCAAGCAGGGCTGCCCTGGCTTTCAAATCTGTGGCCGTCTGTTCTAAAAAAAAATGGCGCATGGCATCGGAGGCATACCAGCTGACGGCCAACAGAGAAATTAGGGTAATTAATAGATAAGAAGGAAAAAGCCGCCACAGCAGACGTTTGCGCTTTTTCATGGCGTCTCCTTAAAGCGATACCCAACGCCCCTTACGGTTTCGATATATTTTCCATAGGCGCCCAGCTTTCTGCGCAGTCCCACAATCTGAACATCCACACTGCGATCCGTGACCGGATAATCATTGCCGCGGATCGAATTGACAATGTGAGAGCGGGTAAACACCCAGCCGGGACGTTTGGCCAACAACAGCAAAACCTGAAATTCGGTGAAGGTTAAATCAACAGGCTCGCCTTTGGCCATGACATTGCGCCGGCCGGGATTGATTTCCAGATCATGGACTTTGACGATCGCCATTTCATCCTGCGGTTCTTCCTTATGGCGACGCAGGGCTGCGCGCACCCGGGCGATCATGACTTTCGGGCTGAAGGGCTTGGTAATATAGTCATCTGCACCCAGTTCCAGACCGGTAACAATGTCGGCTTCTTCGCCTTTGGCGCTCAACATGACAATCGGGATGCTGCGCAGCCTGGAATCATTTTTAAGCGTCTTGGTAAATGCCAGCCCATCCATACCCGGCAGCATCAGGTCCAGCACAATCAAATCAAACGGATCTGACCGAACTTTGCGCAGTGCATCTTCGCCTGTCAGGGTCCCGGTGACGTGATACCCCTCACGGGACAGATTGTAGCGTACCAGTTCGAGGATATCGGCCTCATCGTCGACGACCAAAATTTTTTCCTTTGCCATTTGTTAACTCCAAAGTTGTTATTGGGTTAATTAAGTGATCCTAACACAATTTTTATATTTGTCCCTGGCTAAGGAAAATATTACGGTTTTGTTATCATAAAGTTACGTAACTGTTAAGAACCTGTTAAAAAAATGCGTCTAAGGGCCCAGGGCTTTGTTGTCCCGTAAATTGAAATACTTTTTTATCGCGGCAAGATGCCGCTCCCACAAAATACTTTGGAAATTAGCATATTCTGTTGATTTTGCTTATTGGTGTTAGTGGGAGTGGCTTTTAGCGACGATTTTATGTGTGGTTAACAATATAGAGCTTGACAAAGTGAAGTAAAGAGGTTATATGAATATTTGTTCATATATTCAAGGAATAGGTATGAGTATTGTAAAAGTTAAATGTTTAGACGGGGACGACTGCCAGGTCAGGGTGATTCACCTGGACCGCGTCGAGCAGGCGCGCAGAGACACCGTCTCAGAAAAAGAAATTGAACGCCTGTCATCGATTTATAAAATCCTGGGAGATCCCAGCCGCCTGAAGATTGTCATGGCGCTTAAAAACGTTGAAATGTGTGTTTGTGACCTGGCTGCGTTTCTGGGGCTTACCGAGTCGGCGGTCTCTCATCAATTGCGGCGTTTCCGCGATCTGGCCCTGGTGAAAAGCCGCCGTGACGGTCAGGTGATCTATTATTCGCTGGATGATGAGCATGTGGCCGAGCTGTTGGATGTAGGGCTTGAACACGTTTCGGAATGATCAATTTTTCAGAAGACAGAGGTCAGACGACAGAGGACAGATAGGAAAAATAGAAAATAAACCAGCCTTTCTGTTCTCTGTTTTCCGTCCTCTGTCATCTGTTTTCTGACACCTGAACACCGACACCTTCTCAAATGAGGAAGAAAATTGAATTTTATTTTCGAAATTTTGCTGGCGACGTGGGATTTACTGGTGGACGCGTCGGTTTACATTTTGTTCGGATTGCTGGTGGCCGGGCTGCTGAGGGTCTTTTTAAACCCCAGCTCGATCGCCACTCACCTGGGGCAGGGTCGTTTTAAATCCGTGCTGAAAGCAGCTTTTTTTGGCATTCCGATTCCGTTGTGATCGTGCGGCGTGCTGCCCGCAGCCGTGTCGCTGCGCAAACAGGGCGCCAACAATGGCGCTACGACCGCATTTTTGATTTCAACCCCCGAATCCGGGGTGGATTCCATTTCGATCACCTATGCCCTGTTGGATCCCATCATGACCGTCGCGCGTCCGGTGGTGGCTTTTATCACTGCGGCGGTTGCCGGCATTACCGAAAACCTTCTTGGGCCCAACAATGGGTCAACCCGCATCACACCGGATCTGACCTGCCCGGTGGATGGCTGCTGCGACGGGGAAAACTGTTCATCTGAAGAGCATCGCCAGCACCATACGTTCTGGGAGAAGCTTAGCGCCGGTATGCGCTTTGCCGTCGATGATCTCTGGGAAGATCTGGCTGGCTGGTTTATGATCGGAATGTTACTGGCCGGGTTGATTACAGTGCTGATTCCGCCCGATATGTTCGGTAAATATCTGGGCTCCGGCCTTCCGGCTATGCTGATCATGCTGGCGGTCGGCATTCCGTTGTATATCTGTGCAACGGCCTCCACCCCCATTGCCGCAGCCCTGATTCTTAAAGGCGTCAGCCCGGGCGCCGCTCTGGTCTTTCTTTTAGCCGGACCGGCCACCAATATCGCCTCTTTAACGGTTTTGACCGGGGTGCTGGGCAAACGGGCTACCGCTATTTACCTGACTTCCATTGCAGTATGTGCGGTTGGTTTTGGTTTAATCGTTGACCTGGTGTATGCATCGCTGGGAATTTCAGCCCAGGCAGTGGTGGGTCAGGCCTCGGAAATTGTACCGCATTGGGCGGGGGTGATCGGTGCGTTGATGATTCTGGCGGTGTCGGTTAAACCCATCTGGAAGGCGCTGCGGGCACGCTTCAAACCTGCCGCAAAGGAGGAAGAAACCATATCTGGGACCGAAAAGACGCTGGCCGAGCCGCTGCCGGTGGTGTCCGATTGCTGCCCAACCTGTGATTGTTCATCTGATTCGCAACGCTAGTCTACAGAAAACAGAGGACAGAAGTCAGAAGTCAGATATCAGAGGACAGAAAACAGAAGTAGGGGCGGGGTTTAGCCCCGCCCCTACATTTTAATCTGAATTTTGCATCTTTGCGACCACCAGCGTAATATCATCCTCAGATTTGAGTCCCCGGGTAAAGTGGTCCAGCTCGTCATACACGGCGCCCAGAATATGGTTGGCGTCCTCTTTCGAACAATTCCGAATCACATCTTGAAAGCGTTTCTTACCAAACATTTCCCCGTCGGGGTTGCAGGCTTCCCAGATGCCATCGGTACCGATGGCAACGATCTGCCCGGCGGCAAGTCCGGTCTTGCGGTAGGTTTCATATCGAAAATCATCTTTGACGCCCAGGGCGATCCCCGTGCCCGCCAATTCTTCGAATGTGTTTTGCCCCGGGTCATATAGAAGGGCGGGATCATGACCGGCGCGGACCCACTGGAGATGATCATTGGGTGGATCAATGGCCATATAGAAAAGCGTCATGAAACGCCCGGTATCCAGAACATCCAGCGCCAGATGCCGATTCATTTCCGTGATGATATCAGATATGTTGCCGGATTGTGCGGCACGCATGCGCAAAAAGGCGCGCGCGGAGGTCATCAACAGAGCCGCATCCACACCGTGGCCGGTAATATCGCCAACCACGATGCTAAACGGCGCATCCGGATATTCTTTGTTGCCCAGAAAGTCAAAGTAATCCCCGCCAATTTCTTCACAGGAGACATTTTTCCCGGCTACATCCAGGCCCTGAACCCGGGGATTCGCCTGGGGAAGTAAACTTTTTTGAACCTCGGCCGCCAGTGCCAGGGCTTTCTTCTGTTCGGTCATATCGGTCACAAAGGCCATGTTTCCAATGATGTTGTCCCTGTCGTCACGCAAGGTGTTGCCGTGAACAAGCACCGGTATATGCCGGCCGTCCCGGGCAACCAGGGTACATTCGAATCGGCGGTATTCCTTGGACAGAATTTTTTCCTGGTTGATCTGCATAAATTGTTTAAAATCATCTGTGGCCAGATCCAGCGGTGTTTTGCCAAGAATTTCGTTTTTGGCGTATCCGATCATCTGGCAATAGGCCTGATTGGCATCCGTAATGACCAGATCTTCATTCATCAGAATAAAGCCCTCGCCGGCAGTGGTAACGATGCGGCGGTATTTTTCCTCGCTTTTGCGCAGGGCTGCTTCTTTCTGCTGGATTTCGCGGCGGGCTTCGTCGACTTCCTGAATGATTTTATGATGCATGCGCGCATTGAAATCCTTTATTTCTTCCATACGCTGACGGTAGATTTCCGAGCGCTTCAGTTTGCGTGTTAA
The DNA here is from genome assembly GCA_024639185.1 of Deltaproteobacteria bacterium. GTDB lineage: Bacteria > Desulfobacterota > Desulfobacteria > Desulfobacterales > JAHEIW01 > JAHEIW01. The sequence continues at coordinate 58,286 of JAHEIW010000001.1, forward strand.
AAACGCATTGGCCTGCCTCAGCTGTGCAAGCGTCTGCCGGTCATCCGGTTGAATGTCAGTCGCTTTGGAATGCGCAGATGCGTCCGGTCGCGATTGTTTTGTTTTAGGGCGATCCTGACTTTCCCCGTTTTTCTGGCCGACCAGCAGGGTCACCAGAGTGGCACCATGGATAAAGCTGTCCTGGCCTTTTACCAGGGGGGCGATTTCACCGAATGAATAAAACCCGCTTACCGGCACCTGCGCTGGAAGATGGTCCTGTAAAATTTTTAATTCTTCCCCAACCTGCGTGCCTAAAACATCCTTGCGAAATGCACACGAGAAGGCCAACCCGAAGGCTGGATCGAATTCGCTGTTGCCGATGCTCAATTTTTTTATGGAGGCTTTTGTGTCGTCAATCATTATCTCTCGGATGGCCTCGGTTAGCTGAACTGTCGACCCTTCGGGTATGGATTCCGAGAAGGTAATACTGCCATCCGGGTTGTAGGTGATCGGGGCGCGCAGGTAAAAGCGCTCGCTGTTTTCTTCGTACACTGCCAGAACGAATTCCCGGGCCGGCTCTGTATGATCGCCCAGGTAATGGCGGTAGAAGTTTACGGCGCTCACATCTGCAATTTCTTTAATGGTACGGCCCTCGGCCGCTGTTACCCGGGCCTTTTTGCCAACCGGCTTCCAGCTGTTGGCAATGGAAAATGCATATTCGAGCGGTCCGCCGAATACCAGGATCGGCATAGAATCCTGCAGGATTTCGTCATTATAAAATTGCAGGATGGTTTCGTTTTCATGCCAGAGGGTGCCGGCGGCGCCGCCAAAAACCGGACAGCCATGACCCAGTTCATGGTTGAGCCTTTGTATTATCGGGTCAAATGAACGATTGTAGCCGTCGGGGAGCGCCAGACAGAGCGCTGGCTGCTGAGATAGCCCGTTTTGGGCCTGCTTGACGGCGTTTTTAACCGCCAGATCGGGATTTTTCGACAACTGTCGGCCAATACCGGCGGCGATTTCAATTTGATCCGCGCAAAAGACCATCAGAACAATCGAATCGTCGCTGAAGCCGTAGCTGGATGAAAATTCGCCGGAGGTGGTGCAACCGATAAGCGCCAGGTCCGGAAAGCTGCCGTTGATATGATCGAGCATCAACCGGTGATCGAAGTTGATGCCGGCAAAAACAATGCCGGCCCGGGGCGCCCGGCCGTGCAGTTGCTGCCGGCACTGGTTGATGGCACGCTCAACCGCCCTCTGTGTGTCGATATCCTCTGCCTGGCCCAAACTGGCGATAATCATGTGTCATTACTCCTGTTGCTATATATTTATTACAATTAACCCACCACCGATAATATGTCTATTCTAAAAGAAAATTCAACTTTTTCTTGACAAATTCAACTGAAAGGTTAATTATTCCAAGTTTTATAATGGTGAAAAAAGCCAATTATGAATAAGGAGGCGAACTCGATGTACGCGGTAGTGACTTCAGGCGGTAAACAATATAAAGTTGAAGAAGGAGAAACCTTGCGGGTTGAAAAGATTACCGGTAAGGTCGGCAGCTCGATAACATTTGATCAGGTATTGATGATTTCCGACGGCAGCGATGTCAGTATCGGCCAACCCGTGCTGTCCGATGCGGTCGTTGAAGGCCACATTGTCGAACAGGGCAGGGCGAATAAAATTATCGTTTTTAAATATAAGCGTCGCAAGCGTTACCGCCGCAAGCAAGGGCATCGCCAGCAATACACAGCCATTAAAATAGACAGCATAAAGGCCAAAGGCATAAAAGCCCGCAAGAAGGCCGAACCTGATGGTGAAGCGAAAAAACCTGTGGCTGAAAAAGTGAAACCCGCTGAAAAGAAAGCAGCGGCCGAAACGAAACCTGCTGAGGCCCCAAAAACCGCCGCAAAACCAAAAGAAGCAAAAAAACCTGTGGCTAAAGCAGCGCCTGCGAAAAAAGCGGCTCCGCGAAAGGTAGCAGCAAAAAAGCCGGCGGCCAAAAAGGCAGCCCCTAAGAAGGCGACCGCTGCAAAAGCGGCCCCAAAGAAAGCAGCGGCCAAAAAGCCGGCGACCAAACCCAAAGAAAAAAGCTAACGAAGCACCCCAAAACATTGACATAATGTGTAAGGAGCATTAACCATGGCTCATAAAAAAGCAGCGGGAAGTTCTAAAAACGGACGCGACAGTAACGCGCAACGGCGCGGTGTTAAACGCTACGGCGGCCAAAAGGTAAAGGCCGGCAATATCCTCGTACGTCAGCTGGGAACCCGAATCCATCCGGGAGATAACGTCGGCATGGGCAAGGATTACACGCTTTTTGCCAAGATCGATGGTATTGTAGCCTATGAAAGAGTCGGCCGTTCGCGCAAAAAAGTCAGCATACATGCCGAGTGAAATTTATTGATGAAGCACTGATCACCGTGCAGTCCGGTGACGGCGGGCGGGGATGCGTCAGTTTGCGGCGTGAAAAACATGTTCCCCGCGGCGGCCCGGATGGCGGTGATGGTGGTAAAGGCGGAGATGTCATTTTAAAAAGCTCATTGCGCCGCCGCACCCTCTATCCATTTCAATTCAAACGCCAGTTTAAAGCCAAAAATGGCGCCCACGGCCAGGGCAAGCAAAAGACCGGCAGAAACGGCCCGGATCTGATCATCGAAATTCCACCTGGCACCCTTGTCAAAGACGCCGCTACCGGCGAGATTCTTAAAGATTTTATCACCGCAGGCGATTCTTATACCATCGTGCAGGGCGGCCGGGGCGGCCAGGGAAATGCGCGTTTTAAAACATCCACCAACCGAACCCCGCGTTTTGCCCAGCCCGGTGAAGCCGGGCAAATCCGCCATCTTAAACTGGAGCTAAAACTTTTAGCCGATGTCGGCATCATCGGCCTGCCCAATGCCGGTAAATCCACATTGATCAGCGTGATATCATCCGCCTCCCCTAAAATTGCGAATTACCCGTTTACCACCCTGACACCCACATTGGGTGTTGTCGAAACCGAATGGAGCGATCCATTTGTGGTGGCTGATATTCCCGGATTAATTGAAGGCGCTCATCAGGGGGCCGGTCTCGGCACTCAATTTCTGCGGCATATTGAGCGCACCCGCATTTTAATTCATCTGATCGATGCCGGAGCCATTGATCCGCAACATCCCCGTGATCATCTTAAAAGCGTTAACCGGGAGTTGGCATCATTCAACCCTGAGTTGACCCAAAAGCCGCAAATTGTGGTGCTCAACAAAATGGATTTGCCGGGTGCCCCCGAGGCGGCAGAGGCCTTTGTCTCAGCGCTCGATCCGGAACAGGTCTTTTTTATATCGGCGAAGGAAAACCAGGGAATCAAGCGCTTGCTCTCGCGAACCATCGAACTGCTCGATCAATCCGGCAATAACAAATGAGGCCGAATCGATTTAGACAAATGATTGTCCGGCAAGCAAATGATTGATTCGCACTTGAGGGATATGGTATTGAATTAACATGCGCATTGGACTATTCGGCGGCACCTTTGACCCCATTCACCGGGGGCATTTGCAGGCTGCGTCAGAAGTTAAAAAAATTTTTAAGCTGGATCCCATTTATATAATCCCTGCGGCATTGCCTCCTCATAAAACACCGGCCTCGGTGGCGAGCGCCGATGACCGCCTTGCGATGATCCATCTGGCGATCGGCGACATTCCAGGAGTTAGCGTGTCGGATGTCGAACTGCAACGCCGCGGGCCATCGTATACAATTGACACGGTCTATCATTTTAAAAGCACCCAATCCCAAGATGCACAAATCTTTCTGATTGTGGGTATAGATGCCTTTCTCGAGATCGACACCTGGAAATCTTTCCAGGCGTTGCTCGAACAGATTTCGGTGATCGTCATGGCCCGACCCGATGATCGGCGTCAAAGTGTGCAGCAAGGCTGGAAACAGCTGAAGGAATATCTTATATTTAACATATCGTCGGATTTCCGGTTTTCAGGCTCTCAAAACGCCTTTTTATCAGCGGGCAAGCAGCCTGTTTATGTCTGTGACGTCGGGGCGCTGGATATTTCTTCGACCCAAATCCGGCAGGCCGTTAAACACAAACAAACCATCGAAAATTGGGTGCCTGCTCCGGTAGCAGAATATATACACCAAAAAGGACTTTATACATGAGCAAAGACGCGGCCGTGGCGCTTGATCTGTTCATTGAAGCAGTAACGAAAAAGAAAGCACTGAATTTAGTTGTTCTGGATGTCCAAAACCTGACATCCATTGCCGACGCCTTTATCATCTGCAGCGGGCAATCCAACCGCCAGGTAAATGCGATAGCAGATGCTGCGGTTGACCATTTAACAAAGCATAAAATTAAACCCCTCAGCGTTGAAGGCACCGGCGAGGGGCACTGGGTGTTGCTGGATTACGGCGATGTGGTCATCCACATCTTTTACGAGCCGGTGCGCGAATTTTTTGACCTCGAAGGCCTCTGGGTGGATGCCAAACGAATTGAGACCCCTGCGTTGAAAAAGCTGCAAAGCTCAAAAAAATAGGAATGAGCTCTAATAGCGGGGAGCCAGTGGTGAAAGCACTAATTTAAATTTGATTCTCTGCGTTCTCTGTGAGCTCTGTTGTGAAATGTTGCGATGACAAAAACGTTAAAACCCTATTCCAAGATCACCGATTTTGTGACCGGCAAAAAAATTCCCAATGTGGGTGCCGAGGAAAACCGGCAGACGGTGGAAAAATTTTTGGTCACTGAAAAGGGGTATGCCAAAGAAGATATCGAAGTCGATGTGGATCTTGACATCATAGTTGCCGGTCAGCCTTACCGCTCGCAAATTGATCTGGTCGTCAGTGTTGACGGCGGCGCCACCCGCTTCATGGCCTTTAAATGTGCGGCCGCTTCTCTGGGATCGCGCGAAAGGGAAATCCTGGCAGCTGCCCGGCTTGCGGGGGATGCTCAGATTCCGCTAAGTGTCGTATCAGACGGCAAAAGCGCAATTGTGCTGGATACGGTTTCCGGGCGTAAGCTGGGGGAGGGGCTGGATGCCATACCGTCAAAAGGCGAGGCCTTCAAGAAGCTAAATCACCTGGACCTGCAACCCTTTCCTGAAGCAAAACGGGAGCGCGAAGGCTTAATATTTCGAACCTATGACAGCATGAATGTCAATGTCGGCCGGAATATAAAATAGGGTACAAGTCAAAGATTGAAGAAAAACAGGGTCAAGAAGAGTGCAGGATTACACTCTGGCGCCATTAATCACAATGGGCTCTGCTTCAAATTGCTGATAGGCTTCGATTAATCTGGTAGCAAACGCTATATTTTCATCGGAGTCGCCCTGAAAATTTATACCGCTTTTGTAATTTCCGTCTTTATTCTTGACGGAAAAAACCACCCTACCGATGATTCGGGTCATCTTTTCTTCCAGATCAACAAATACCAGATAGATATTTTTTTGCTGAATCATCTGGGCGGTTTCCAGCAAAATGCCGTTCTGGCTGATGTCCAGGGCAATGCCCATATTCTGTTCGCACAGAACACCATTCTTATCCATGCAATCATAGGCTACTGGATTGCACACTTTAATCCGTGGGAATTTTCGGCGGTCAAGTTTCTTCATGCTATAAATATCGGTTATCTAACAAAAACCTTAAACTTTTTTTATCAAATTTCTTTATTTTTTTACAGAATTTGATTTAGCTTTTAGTTTGCATTTAGAAATGAGGAGTTTTTTCGATGAACCCCCGCCTTTCGGCGGGATTTCACATCTGTTTTTAAACGTATTATGGTGTTCAAAAGGCGTAAAACAGGTTAAAAGTGGAGCGTACAATCGTGGCTGAAAGCCACTCCCATCACCTTCATGCGTCACATTGCATTAAATCTTCTATCTACATAAAAACATGTGGGAGAGGCATCTTGCCGCGATATATTAGCATTTTAAGCTGTCTTATAACGCAGCTATCGAGCAAAATACGGAAATTTTCACCGCTTTTCTTAGGGATAATTAAATTTGCAGAATTGCGGTATAAGTGGTTGTAAAAAACGCTTAAAAATCAAAGCGTTTATAACAACCACTAAAATTCAATTTAAAGGCCGGCGACCTCTTTCTGACAATGCTTACAAACCTTAGCCCTTTTTTTGATAATTTCCGCACAAAAAGGGCATTCCCGGGTGAAAAATCTTTTGTGAATATTTGAAATGGCGGCTTCAACCTTTTCCTGCAAAACTTTATTGCCAAAATTTAAATTCTGGATGGGCTCGATGGCTCCCAGCTCGCCAATATCACCGATCATTTCAGCGGCCTTAACCCTGACGCGCATCGGCTCTGTTACGTCCAGCAGCATCTTGAGGACCTGCGGCCCATCTTTGCTCACGTAGCAATCTGCCAATACCGAAAACCCCCTTTTGGTTGCATCTTCAAGGGCTTCCTGTTCGGCCAGCACCTGGTCGTCGATGACTTGGCCGCGTCCTCCCATACTGCTGAATACCGGCAGTATTTCATATGTATCGGTCCCTGGATAGTTCATACAGCGATAGGAGGCATTCTGAGCGTAATTCTCTTTCATGTGATCCCAGCCCCCCTCATAACAGGAGCACTGATCGTTAAAACAAATATACAGATAGGGGGTTCCCCAACCAAGGCCGTCGCCAACGGTCACCGGCGGGACTTCCCACAGGTTCATCTCTTCACCGCAATGCGGGCAGCTGGGTTTTGCGCGGTTCAGAATTTGTTCCAGAACCTGTTCTTTGGTTTCAAATGCCATTCCGTACTCTCCGTTTTTGAGCGTTTGCGAATCACTCTACTTGTAGCATGCCGTTGAGTTGTCGTTAAGTTAAGCCGCCTATTTGAAATGTCAACCAATCCTATTTTGCACGGATAACACTTAACCGAATAAGTACTATCCGTATTAAAAATTGCCGACCTCTTGATTTCTGCGAGTCGGAGGCCGATATTTAAAAGATCGATATTTGTATTGACAATGTAATACTTTTAATGCTATACTTACTACAAATTTTATCAGTCTTTTCTGAAAAAGCCAAACCCATTGAAAGGTGGGGACGGAAAACCACGGGTCCGTCGGAGGTGGATAGCCGGGTTGCCAGATTTTCGGTGATCCGGCTACTTTTGTATGGAGGTTATTGTGCAATGAAAAAAGATAGGATCTTTTCCCTGCGAATGAACAGCAAAGTGCGCGATGCCCTTCAACGGGCTTCGAACAAAGAGCAGCGTTCTGTGGCCTCATTACTGCACAAAATCATCATGGATTTTTTAACCCGGGAAGGGTTTCTCAGTGACGTTGATTATGGTGCCGAGCGGCGCCAGTTTGAACGTAAGAAAATTACGGTGCCGACTGAAACGACCTTTGCTGAAGGCCAAACGCAAAAAGCGGTGCCGGGGGTTGTTTTGGATCTTTCATTGGGTGGCGCCTTAATTACCTATCCGAAAAGTGCAGACGTCCAGTTTTCTTCGGTCGGTAAGCTGCCTGAGTTTGGACTTGAGATCCAGGTCCCCGGTGAAACGGATACACTACACTTCGACTGCAATACCAAGCACATGCGTGATACCGGAGATGAAATCCATGTGGGCGCCAGCTTCCACGATGCCAAAGAAGACCAATTGCAGAAATTGGATGAATATCTTTTTGACAAAAAAGATAAAAAAGAAGACAGCGAAAAATAAAGTTCGGCCAGCAATTTCGCCCGATCGATGGTTGTCGGCAATATATGGTATCAAACCAATTCGACCTCCTGACCTGCCTTGAATCCGCCGTGAAACTCAATGTACGCCGGCCAACGTAATGCTATTGAAAATTATGGAATTGTCTATTATGGTGTCTGCCAACCTGCCGTTAAAGGCCGGCTGTTTTATCTTCAATGACGATCTCCGAATGATTTAAAGTCTTAAAAGGATCACCGATCATGAGCCAGTCCGCGATAGCCTATCATGAGCAGCCACCTCCGGCCACAGATTACGGTCGACTGTTTGAAACCACCGGCTGGAACACATCCTATCAAGCCAGTTTGCAGGAACTTCATCAGGCCATTTCCGACAGCTGGTATGTGCTGTCGGCCTACGAGAACGACCGTCTGGTCGGCTTCGGGCGCATTATATCAGACGGCGTGTTATATGCCCTGATCTGTGATCTGATCGTCAATCCTGCCTGCCAGGGCCAGGGCATTGGCAGCGCCCTGCTTGCAAAATTGATCGAGCATTGCCACTCCAAGGGCATCCGGGTGATCTGGTTGTTTGCCGCCAAAGGTAAAAGGTCATTTTATAAAAAATTTGGTTTTCACGAGCGCCCGATAGACGCACCGGGCATGCAAATGGCCCCAAGCCAAGATTAGACGAAAGGACGCGAAAATGCCATACAACGAAAAGATCGATGCCCGCATCACCCAGATCGTGAGCCGCTGGAAAAATAGCGAGGCTAAAAAAATGTTCGGTGGCGTCTGCCATCTGCTCAACAGCAACATGCTCTGTGGGGTCTACAAGGATTACCTTATTCTGCGCCTGGGCGAAAAGGCCTCCAGCGCGGCGCTAAAAAAAGCGTATGCGCGGCCTTTTGATATCACCGGCAAACCCATGAAAGGCTGGGTGATGATGGAACAACGAGGCTTTAAAAGTGAAGATCAACTCAGGTCCTGGCTGAATCAGGCTAAAGATTTTGTCAAAACCCTGCCGCCTAAATGAATTATATAAAACTCATTCCGGAGATGGCGCCGCTTTTTGAACGCTCGGATTATGTTGACATCAAGACTGTAGAAGGCCACACACAACTGCGCGAGTTTATCGCCGCCATGTTGTCGTATTATCCTTGGTGGGTTGTGCTGTTGTATCGTATTCGGACTTTCCTGGTAAAGATTCTGGGATTGGTCGAGCACGAGGCGCCGGAAGCTTTGCCCGATTTGCAGGCTGAAAATGTATCGTTTGTGGCAGGTGACGAAGTGACCTTTTTCACTGTTCGGCTGGCAAAAGAAGAACGATATTGGATCAGTGAAACACCGGAAGATAAGCACCTGAAGGCCTATTTCGCAGTGATTGTCGATCCCTTAGCGGAAGACCGCAAATGTTTTCATGTGGTCACCATCGTGCATTACAAACACTGGACCGGCCCGGTGTATTTTAACCTGATTCGCCCGTTTCATCATCTGGTGGTCAGGCAAATGATGCGAGCCGGTGTGGCGGCCAACCCATCGAATATATCGGAAACATAATTGTCCTAAAAAAATACCAGCAGTTCGTATGTCAAACTTCGGCCTCGATTATAATGACTGCCAGCATTTATTTTAGCGCACGAATCAATACGCCCTCGGTGATGGCTGAACTGTTAAATCCTGTTTTGGCGACCAGCTCTGGTCTTTTGAAGCCCGCCTTTTGAAGCATTGCCAGGAAATCCTTTCCCGGTATGGCGCCGCCCTCTCATTGCGCCCAACTCTTAATTATCTTATCTTTTTCCTTGGGCAACTCGCCGATTAGAATTTCGTCGGCAACCATCAGGCGGCCACCTGGTTTTAAAACGCGGTGGATCTCGCCAAGAGCCCTGGCTTTGTCGGGGACAAGATTTAAGGCCCCGTTTGAGGTGACAACGTTAAAGTTTTCGTTTGAAAAAGGTAAATTTTCAACCGAACCTTCCTCTAAGATCACATTTTTTAAATCCGTCATTAAAAGATTTTTTTTAGCCTTGTTAAGCATCGCCGGTGTTAAATCGATCCCCGCTACTTTCCCCGAAGGACCGGTCATCATCGCAGAATAGAGCGTATCGACACCGGCTCCGCAGCCGACGTCGAGCACGGAATCGCTTTCATTGATGGGTCCCAATGTAAAAGGATTGCCCACACCGCAATATGAAGCGACAACTTCCGCAGGTAACGCCTGGAGAAGTTCCGGATCATATTGTAAAAGCGTTAGTCCCTCATGGCCAGTGGGATACCGAAATAGGCCACCAGGATTTTTGGCGGCCTTTGAATATGTTTTCCGAACCCTCTTTTGAATCCATTTTTTATCTCGATTGGTAAATTGAGTTTCCATATCCTAACCTTTCTTTATGCAAAAATTGGATGCGATCAAAAAATGAGAGTTGCATAATTTCGACCCGCCGGCCAGGTCATCAGGGATCTTGGGCTTCCAACCGATTTCTACAGAGATGGTTTATTGGAGGCTTGCCTGGATAGCGGCTACCAGTTTTTTTTTGGAAATGTCGGTTCCTTCGACTACAATTTCATCACCGACCATAACCGCAGGCGCCACCGGCAGATCGAGTTCAAAATATTCGTCGGTCATGTATTCGTCGTTTGGTTTTTCGATGGTTTCAATCTCGATATCGTATTTGGCACCCAACCTGGGCATCATTTTTTTGAAGTGCTTTCACGGCTTACCGTTGGGCAGGTTCATGAAAAATATGACCTTCAACATAATGGCCTCCATTGGTGTTCGTTGTCAGTTGTCCGTTGAGCGTCGTTTCTAAAACCCCAGTTGCTCTGATACTGCGGCAATAGCCGTTACTTGCTTTTAATCGCTGCCATCCGCACCAAAAATTGATCCACCGGCAGATAATCTACTAGGCGCAATTCGCGCCGTTCTTTTCCCTGACGATCTAAGAACACAACCGTGGGAACGCCTCTAACACGATATTGACGTAATAAGTCTTCATAGACCGGATTGCCCTTTCGGGTGAGGTCTACCTTTATCATGATAAAATCTTTTTTAGTCTGTTTGACAATTTCAGGATGATGAAAGGTGATTTCATCCAGTTCGCGACAGGGCGCACACCAGTCGGCATAAAAATCAAGGATCACCGGCTTTTTTAATCTCTGGGCTTCCACCAATAACGATTCTGAATAGGGCTGCCAGGCCAAGCCGGGACCGCGCATCAACCAGGAGCCGATAAGGACAGTGGCGATGATCAGGCCCACGATGGCCGCAGCGATCCTGAGCCAATCAAATCCGCGAAATTCGGCGCGGCTCCGATCTATCCAGCCAAGGTGTAATGCAGCCGCCAAAGCCACGGCGGATAATAAAAACACTTTTACAGTACCGGGTAATAACGGCTGAATAAAATAAGCGGCCATGCCCACCAGAATCCAGCCCAAAAGTTTTTTGACCCACAGCATCCACTCACCGGAACGGGGAAGATTGCTCAGCTGTCCGGAAAACAGTGCCAGAAAAAACAGGGGCAGGCCCAGGCCCAGGCTCAGGGTAAAAAAGATTAAAAATCCGATCCATAGGTTTCCAAGCGTGGCGACCCAGGTCAGCAGCCCCAAGATGAATGGACCAATACACGCGGAAGCCACCACTCCCAAAGTTAGGCCCATGAACAGGCTACCCATGTAACCGGTATACGTTTTTGACGCTGCCTGCGATAAAGCATAGGGAAGTCGTATTTCCCAAAGCCCAAAGAGACTGGTCGCAAAAAAAATCAGGACGACCGCCACCAGAGCGAGCACTAAAGGATGCTGCAGCAGACTGCCAAACATCCCGCCGGTTAGAGCAGCAATAACGCCGAGCACAGAGTTGGTAATTGCCAGCCCTCCGATATAGCAGGCTCCATGGATGATGAGCTTTTGCTGGCTTTCAGCGCGCCCGCCACCGAAATAGGAAACCGTAATCGGAATTAAGGGGTAGATGCAGGGTGTCAGGTTCAGGGCGATTCCGCCGGCAAAAATTCCCAAAAACGTCCATATCATCGCCCAGCCATGTAAGGGTTTTGACTGTTGTGGGGCCAGTGAGGTTTCCGAAAGACCGGCTGGAGAGCTGTCAATCGGCAACCCCCGGGCATGCCATTCCGGATAGCCCATGGGTTCACGAAAAATATTTTGATAACCAAGTTTTACGGCCACCCGGGCCGCCGAGTCGCTGCGGGCTCATGCCAGCCCTGCTCAGTAAAATACAATGAAACGATTTTGGTCTGAGCCCAGTAATTTTTTGAGGGCGCCTTTGTTGCGCCAGCGCGACAGCCAGGTCGGCTCCATTGGAAAATTCACCGCTTTTTGAATATGGCCGGTGCGGTATTCCCACTCCTGGCGTGTATCGACCAGCAGGATAGAATCCGATTTTATCTTATACTTGCTGGCTAAATCATCTGTGGTTATCAACTGATAGCCGCCTTGACGGGCTTCGGTCATCACATCCTGCCAGGTAGCTGTTTTGGGAGCGACCACCCGATTGGCTTGCCAGATGTAACCTGCGGTCAGCGCCACAGCTGCCAGCGCCAGCAAAGTTTTTTTTAAACTGCTCATCGCCTTATTCACTGTTATCTTATTAGATAATCTGTTTAGCGGTTGAATTCACCCGTTGTGTTTCCTTCGCTAAACCAAATGAACTTAGACCTCTTCGTTTCCAATAATCGGAAACCCCAGAGCCCGAAAATCCTGAATGCCTTCCTCAAGTCGAATCGCCTTGAATCCACGAGCGCGAAGAATTTCCACAGCCATAACCGAAAGAACACAATACGGACCACGGCAATAGGCCACAATTTCCTGGTCGCGCGGTAAATCCGACAAATGCTGCTGCAGCTCTTTGAGCGGAACGGACAGGGCGCCGGCAATGTGCCCGGCGTTGAATTCCACAGACGGGCGAACATCCAGAACGGTCACCGCATCTTCGCGCACGAGTTTTAGAAGCTTTGTGCGGTCCACCGGCATCATACCTTCTCTGCCATCCAGGAAACGATTTTTGATTTGTTCCACTTCGGCCAGGCGGCTTTCGGCCAGCAGACGCATGGACCGAAAAAACTCGCAGACCTGCTGATCGGCAAGCCGATAAATGACATACAAGCCATCTTTGTCAGCCGCCACCAGCCGGGCAGCTCGCAGGACCTGCAAATGCTGGGAGGTATTGGCGATGGTCAAACCAGATTCGTTGGCCAGGGCCTCTACCGTGCGAGGTCCCTGGCAAAGGAGGTCCAGCAGCTCCAAGCGTCTGGGACTGGAAATCGCCTTGCCGACGCGCGCGAATTGCTCATATATCGCATCTTTAAATGCTCGGGTTGGATTTTTCATTTTATATCCTATAGTATTCAATTGATTAATTGAATACTATAGGATATCTGCTCTATTGTCAAGAGAAAGTTATCTTACAAAAAATGTGGAGTTCGAATGCAATTACGTCGGCTTAAGGCCCATAGGGACCACCGAACAGGTTAGTAAAAAATTTTGCAATAAACTGAAATTTAGGCAGAATTTAGATTTCGGACATCGGGTGGGTCTTAGCGAAAGGATGCTGTTTTTAAAAGCTGTGCCATCGCATTCAAAAGTTCTTCTATCAGGTCATCGGCTGTGTGAAAATGTTTCTTATCAGCCCAGCTATCTTTTAATTGATGCATCCAATACGTTGGATTTGGCGCCATACGATTCCAGTTCGATTGATTGATATCCATTCGCCCCGTTCGCTCCGAATATGTCTCTTTGACCTGATCTTAAAGACGGTTGTTTTTTAAACTGTCCACCACCTGGCGGACGTCTGCCAAGCATCAACTGCCACTGGGATTTTTAGTGGCACACTCACAGGTCCCCATCTTCTTTGCCATGGCAATTTTTTCCATGATTGTTGACCGACCGTGTTTCACAAAATCGCGCTGGATATTTTCAACTGTGTAGCCAAAACAATAGCAAATTAAGTCACTCATGAATGTTTTCAACTTAAATCGTATATGAACAGCTATTCATGCTTAATACGTCCAAAGCCGTTTCTGCGTTTGCCTTCGAATAATATAATCAGCAGACCGCAAAGAAAATAGAAAATGTCGCGTAGCACTGTCATTTTAGAAGAGCTGCTATTTCCGTTTTGATCGGCAGAAAAACATCCGCAATCAAATTCGTGGCCGCGAATAATATTGATTGTTAAAGCCGCCATGAAGGCCAGCAGCAAAATATTAATGGTGATGGCTGCCGAGCGCGGGTAGAATCCAAGGATGAGTGCAAGTCCGGCAACAAGCTCGAGAAACGGAATAATGATGGCGATCAGATTGATTAAAACATGCGGAAATAGGGCATAGCCATAAACAATTTTGGCAAAATCTGTCGGTGACAGGATTTTGTGGAAACTGGCGTAGATGAAGGTGAGCCCCAGAATCCAGCGGGCCGCCAGTTCAATCCAGCTATTATTGATGATGGATAGCTTAAAATTTTCCAATGGGATAGCCCTCTGCTTCCCAGCCCGGAAAGCCGTCAATAAAGATGCGCACTTCACTGAACCCAACGTCTGAGAGCAACCGTGCGAGATGATGGCTGTCTTCGCAGGTTCGGCCGGAACAATAGGTAACAATGGGTTGATCCGGCGGGTACTGATTTATGAACGATTCTATTTTTTCATCAAATTGGCCGATCGGCAATGATATGGCTCCCGGGATGTGGCCGCTTTCATAGTCCTCTGTTGAACGTGCGTCTACAAAAAGTGTGTCATCGTCATAAAATATTTTGGCGGCATCGCTTACCCGGTCGATTTCAGCAATGCGATACCCATCCTCACCCGGGGCATTGGGGCGAATGACCCCTTTAGCCGTGTCCCACTGACCTACCAGGGCAATGCCTCTGGGCGACAGATGGTTCACCACCAGCGCCAGCGCCACTGAAACACCCACCAGGATCATAATTTCCTTTATCGTTTTTCCGTAAATCATTTACAAATCCTGAGATCAATTTGTAATGATCTGGAGTTTTATTAGAATTGACTTCAAGACTTCAGGTCTTGTCCGAGGGCGCGGCGCAAACCGTTTCAAAAGTGGAGCATACACGATAGTATTCGAGCATTTTGAAACGGTTTGCAACAATGCCATCGGGCAAGAGATGATGAAATTGAAGTCAATTCCGGATGAAGGTGCCGTTTTGAATTTCCTGTAATGTCTGTTCAATTTCCGCCTGCGTATTCATGACAAAGGGCCCATAGCGCGCGATGGGTTCGTTTATCGGCTTACCGGCCATCAGCACAAATCGCACGCCCTGATCGCCGGCCCGTACCGATACCAAGTCCCCGTCGCCAAAGACAATCAAACGCGGTTGGCCAACTAAAGATTTCTGAGTGCTCCCGTTGGCGCCAAAATCGCCTTCACCTTCGAATACATAGGCGATGGCGGCGTTATCGTCGGCAACCGGTTGTGCATATGAGGCGTGTGCAGGAACGGATACATCCAGATAGATGGGATCGGCGGCAATCTCTTTTACCGGGCCGTTGACACCATCGACCTGACCGGCGATCACCCGGATGATGACGCCATCATCCTGTTGAACCTCCGGTATCTGATCGGATGTAATATTCTGATAGCGCGGAGCCGTCTTTTTGAGTCTGGCCGGAAGGTTGACCCACAGTTGAAAGCCTTTCATTTCACCCTCAATTTGCTGGGGCATTTCCTCGTGCAGAATTCCCCGGCCGGTTGTCATCCATTGGACATCGCCGTCAGTGATGCTGCCGGAATTGCCGATGCTGTCTTTATGGTTGACGCGCCCACTGATCATATACGTGACGGTTTCAATTCCACGGTGCGGATGCATGGGAAATCCCTTCATATAATCATCAGGGTTGCTGGATCCAAAATGATCAAACAGCAAAAATGGGTCGACATGATCCAGTTCAGCGGTGGCAATGCTTCTGATCAGTCGTACGCCGGCACCTTCAAGCACCGGTCGAGGCTCGATAATACGCGCCACTTTTCTCACTTGAGGTGTCATGCTTTTCTCCTTCAGATGTTTAACATTAAAATTTCTGACTAAGCGCTCAATTTCGTCGCGATTTCGGCCACATGCTTACCCTGGAACCGGGCGCCCTCCAATTCGTTTTCACTGGGTGTGCGCGAGCCATCGCCACCGGCAATCGTCGAGGCGCCGTAAGGGGAACCTCCGGTAATCTCATC
This sequence comes from Deltaproteobacteria bacterium, assembly GCA_024639185.1. Lineage (GTDB taxonomy): Bacteria > Desulfobacterota > Desulfobacteria > Desulfobacterales > JAHEIW01 > JAHEIW01. The sequence continues at coordinate 74,081 of JAHEIW010000001.1, forward strand.
GACGCGCATCTGGCCCTGAAAGGCATATGGCAGACCCACCACCACAAACCCGTGATGCAGCAGGGTGACATGGAAGGTCAGAAGCGTCGATTCCTGTCCACCGTGCTGGGTGGCGCTGCAGGTAAAAACACTGCCGACTTTTCCCACCAGTGATCCGTTTGCCCATAGCTGTCCGGTGGCATCTAAAAATTGGCGCATTTGCCCGCACATATTGCCAAAGCGGGTCGGCGTGCCAAAGATAACCGCATCTGCTTTGGCCAGCTCATCGACAGTACATTCGGCAATGTGCGAAAATGTCTTTTGGGCATCGACCGCCCCCATTTTCTCCAGTACTGCCGGAGGCAGGGTCTCCGGCACACGCCGGATATCGACTTCAGCGCCAGCCACTTGTTTTACGCCTTCGGCAACCGCCTCGGCCATTTTATGGACATGTCCGTATGTGGAATAAAAAACAACGAGTACTTTCATGGTCAAATCCTCCTGTTGGGTTGTTATGAATTATCTATACGTAATCCTAATATTTTGCAGATCGAATTGCACCCTTGCGTATAAAGGCCAAACGATTCAGTCTGTTGAGATTTAAGAGGCCTTGTCGGATTTGACAAGACAGGGGTCACTTTCGCATGCATTGACCTCAACGGTGACATGCACAATTTCATCGTAGTCTTTCAGCAAATTTTTGTAGTGATCGGGTGACTTGGGAAAGTGGGTAACGATGGACACAATCGCCGCGAGATGATGGGTGCCGACTCGCCACACATGCAAATCCGACACGCGGTTGTCCGCATCCGACTCGATTAAAGATTGGATTTCAGCGACGGCTTCCGGATTGACATCGCGGTCCAGCAGCACCTTGCCGGAATCCACCAGCAACCCGTAAGACCAGCGTGAAATAATCAGGGCCCCGACGATTCCCATAATGGGGTCCATCCAGACCCAGCCGAACGCCTTGCCGGTAAACAAGGCAATGATGGCCAGCAACGATGTAAGGGCATCTGCCAGCACATGAAAATAGGCCGCCCTCAGGTTGTGGTCACGAAATTGATTGTTGTGGTTATGGTCATGGGCTGAATGTTCATGGTGATGATGGTGTTTTCCCTGCAGCAAAAAGGCGCTGATGACATTGACCACCAGACCTACGAATGCCACTAAAATGGCCTCGTTGAAACGGATGGGCTGGGGAGAGGCCAGCCGCTGAACAGATTCAACACCGATCAGCAAAGCAATGACGGCCAACACCACCGCGCTCGAAAAACCGCCCAGGACGCCGACTTTTCCGGTCCCAAAACTGTAATTGGGATTATCCGAATTTTTACGTGCAAAAGAGTACGCAAAAGCGGTGATGCCCAGCGCCACCGCGTGGGTTCCCATGTGCCATCCATCGGCCAGCAGCGCCATGGAGCCAAACACATATCCGGCGGCTATCTCGATGACCATCATCGACAGTGTCAGTATGATAACCCGGCGCGTATTGCGTTCGCCACGACCATCATCAATGTTATAGCGGTGGCGGTGTTGCCATCTTTGCAGTGTATGAATATGCATGTGCGATCCTAAAATGAGTTGAGCGTTTTTATCTAAACTTAAGCAAGGCTGGGCCTTTTGTAAACCTAAGCTTTAAAAACACTTATCGAGCAGGTAACGTCTGTCTGATTTGCGGGATTCGCATTGATCGATGAAAAAAAAGTGTGTTGAAGTGCTGTAGCCGGTTGCGTCGCCTGGGAGGCTATTGTGCTCTTAATGCGTTTGCCTCCATGGCTTTTAAAATCGTAGAGGGGGTTTTAATCTGAGATAGGTGATATTTGCGGTTCAGATCCTTTGATCGCATCCAAAACAGGCCGGTTTGATCCGCTTCGACATATTTAAGCATTCGATCACTAGAGGTGTCGGACCATAGATAACGTTCGGGATGATCCTCACTCTTGAGACCAGCGCCAAAGCGGTTAAATACCTCATTGCGAAGCGCCAGATAATTGTCTTGCCCGGACACCCAGATGGTGACCGCATATAACCGATAACGCCAGAATGCATAAGCGATCGAATCCAGCTGGGCTTTACCGAATTTCAAATCTTCGTTTTTACGCACAAATTCCTTAATTTTCACCGGGTCGCTTCCAGATTCGATTTCTTGCATAATGCCTATGGACGCCCTGCTGATGCCCCAGCGCAAATCACGAAAACCGCACCAGCGGACTTCAGACCGGTTCTTTCCCGTTTGCATACCGGCTGTATTTTTGGCTGGCTGGGAATCGGCCTTTTTCTTTTGTTCAGTCTGCACGCCCGGGTAGGAGGCCCTTTTTTTTCCAGCCCGCTTGCTGGATGGGTCTTTGGATGGCGGCGGATTGAACTTTTTCGCTTTTTTGCGGTGCACGATGATGTTTGACGGGGTTTCATTCTTTGCCGCCTTTCTTTTTACCCGGACCGGCGGTACAGCTGAGGCTTCATTGGGTTTAACGATGCGCACAACCATCTCCTTGGAAACGCGCATTTTTACCCCGTTCAAATAAAAAATGATGTCTTTTCCATGTTCATCTACTTTGATCGTTTCAATGGTTTGACCGTTTTTTAAAATAATCGTGTCGGCCCAGGATAGCGGCAGCAGCAGCGTCAATAGAATAGCTGCGTAAACGACACTGCTGATAATGTTAGGCCCTTTTTGCATTAGGAAAGCATCCGTATTATATGCTGATGATAATTTCAACCCGTCGGTTTTTTTGTCGGCCCTCGGATGTGTCATTGGGCGCCAGGGGACGGAATTCACCAAAGCCCATCGTGGACACCCTTTCAGATTGAATCGCACTGTTGGTGAGCAGGAACTCTGCAACCGAACCGGCCCGGGCTCCAGAAAGCCTCAGGTTTGAGCGGAAGCGTCCGCCTCTTAGCGGCACATTGTCGGTGTGGCCGGCGACGATGATATCCCCTTCTGTTTTTGCAAGCAGCGATCCAATTTTTTTCAACAAAGGTTTGTACCGGGGGCGAATATCCGCTTTGCCGGTATCAAATGTGGTTTCTCCCATCAGGAGGATTTTTACCAGTTTTTCAGTCATTATAATGTCGACCTGATCTCTCAGATCTTTGAATCTGCCTTTAAGCTCGAGTCTTAAAGAATCAACAATTTCTTCCCGGATACGAGCTTGCGCAATGGCCTGATCAAACTCGCGGGCGATTAACTTCTGCCCTTTGGGTGATTCAAAAACAGGGAGCTTACGCTGGATTCCAAATGCTTGCTTTATGGAGCCGGAGATCACGCGATATTTCTTACGATTCATCTCCGAAAATGACAGCATCAGGACGAAAAAACACAATAGCAGGCTCATCAGATCGCCAAAGGTGACAACCCAGGCCGGTGCCCCCTCCTCTTCTAGCGGATCATTTATTTGGATATCGTCTTGCATTAAGATGTCTGGGCTCTTTTGGCTTTGTTCGGCACGACCTTCAGGCGATCCTTGGGAGAAAGATGTACTTTCAGCGTTTCCTCAAGCACCATCCCTGATAATCCACGACAGATGCCCAGCGCCCCATCGATAACAAGGCTTTTCGTTTCCTGTTCCTTTTGGGTTCTGAGGGCCAGTTTGTCTGCCAGGGGCAAAAACACCAGATTGGAAAGCAGGGCACCATACAGGGTGGTTAGAAGGGCAACTGCCATGGCCGGCCCGATGTTATTGGGGTTGGACATATTGGCCAGCATCTGCACCAGACCGATCAGGGTTCCGATCATCCCAAAGGCCGGTGCCGATGACCCCATACCTTTAAACACTTTTTGACCTGTTGTATGCCGTTGAATGGTCGATCTTAAATCTTGTTTTAGCAGCTCCTGAACCCTATCCTCGTTAAAACCATCGGCCAGAAACTGAAACGCCTTGGCGGTAAATTCATCATCGGGTTTTTCGTTTTCCAGAGCAATCAGTCCACTTTCTTTGGCTATTCTTGCAAGCGATACCATTTTTTCCATGATTTCTTCAGGTGATTGAATTTTTACCCTGAATGCTTTCATGACGACGCTCACGGAATTGATGACTTCTTTCATGGAAAATTTGATAAAACAGGTGGCAAGCGTACCGCCCACAACAATTAATATTCCCTGTATATTCAGGAATATAGTGGCCTGACCACCCATAACGATGGACACGAGCACCAATATAGTGCCGCCCAGCAGACCGATGATGGTTGCGATATCCATTTTAAATTAAATCAGATTCCAATCTAAGCGATTAAACAATCGACGCAGTATGCGAGCAAATTTCCAGCAATGCTATTGTTAATGCAACCTGAAACGCGGGAGGTAACCAATTCCCACAGGTTTAAAAACACGAAATGGCAGGAAAATGGGCGAACCGTTGTCACCTAAAGGCGATCTACCTTCAAAATAGAAAAAAGCGTCTATTTTTGGTCGATCAACGGACCTGCTTCTGATAGTTTTTTCATCGGCCCTCGAGCCAAAAACTTTAATGAAATTCGTATCTTTCCAATAGTATTTAAGTAATTATGATTGTTTTATATTTTGGAGATTCAGGGCTACACGACACCGCCGGGGTGAAGGACGATGACCCATATCATTGGGGCGGAAAAATCAGATCAAACACAAGCATTCGACCGGAAAATGTCTTTTTGATTTAAATACAGATAATTATAGTATAAGTTAAATCATTAACCCCTATTTATCTAAAGGAGGCCGCCCGATGAATCTTGAAGACCACCCAACCGTAAAACGCTATCGAGAAAAAGTTGATGCGATCGCTGCGTCCCAAGCACCGGAGATCCTCGATACAGAATGGCTAAAACAGCAGGCTCTGGAAGCCGGTGCCGACGATGTCGGGCTTGTTGACATCAATCGACCCGAACTCAGCGATTATCGGACCGACATCCTGGAATTATTTCCGTGGGCCAAAACTCTGGTAAGCTTTGTTTCGCGAATGAATCCGGAAAATATTCGATGCGTATCCCAGGCTGTGCGGGACCTTGAATTTATAAGCACACAGAAAGAATCTGATGGGATTGCACGCAAGCTGACCCGGGCTTTATCACAAAAGGGCATAGGTGCATCAAATTATGCCTGCGGATTTCCAATGGACCTGGATAAATGGCCGGGCAAGATGTGGCCGGTTTCACATAAACCTATTGCAGTGGCAGCGGGTATGGGGCATTTGGGACACAACCGCAATTTATTGCACCCTCGTTTCGGAAATTTTGTAATGTTAAACACCGTTTTAATTGATCGCGAGGCAACAGCCTATGACAGTCCTTTATATTTTAATCCGTGTATAAAATGCAAACTATGTGCGGCTGTTTGCCCGGTTGGCGATATCGGCAATGATGGTAATTTCCAATTTTCAAACTGCTTCACCCATAATTATCGTGACCGTTTAGGTGGGTTTTCAGACTGGGTCGAAAATATCACGTCCAGTAAAACGGTTCGCGACTATCGCAAAAAAGTGGCTGATCCGGAAACCGTTTCTATGTGGCAAAGTCTGAGCTACGGCATCTGTAATAAGTCATCCTATTGCCTGGCGGTATGCCCCGCCGGCGAGGAGCGCATTGGGGCTTATGTGACAGATCGCAAAAGTTACCTGCAGCAGGTTGTGAAACCGCTGCAAGACAAAGAAGAGTCTGTTTACGTAATCCCTGGATCTGATTCGGAAGCGCATGTTGCGCGACGGTATCCGCATAAAACGATCAGACGCGTCGGCAATGGTCTGCGGCCAAAATCCGCTCAGAACTTTCTCGACAGTTTGCCGGTAGTCTTCCAAAGGGATCAGGCTGAAGGGCTGGACGTGACCTATCCTTTTACGTTTACGGGAGAAGAAAACGTAAAAGCCACATTAAATGATTCTCAACGCGGCGATCAATGCTGAAAACCGGCACCATCCGCCCCAGCAAAAATGCTTGCCTTCCTTGGAATGGTGTGCAATCCTTTTTCTAATTAAAAATCGGAAAGAAGTCGAGAAATACAGATGAAGAAATGGATGATGAAAGTCATGCTTTATGTGGTACTCAGTTTACTTCTTCTAAGCCAGGCAGTAACGGCTGATGATAAAAGTGCCGCTGAAGAATTTATCAAATTCAACCTTGATGCCGTATTCACGGTTCTGCAAAACCAAGATCTTTCCCAGCAGGCAAAAAACAGCGAGGTCGATAAAATCGTTACCCCCATGTTCGATTTTAAACGTATGGCCAAGCTATCATTGGGGAAAAAATACTGGCCGGGTCTATCCCATGGCCAAAAGGAGAGATTTAGCGTACTTTTTGTTGAACGCCTACGGCAATTCTATCTGAACAAACTGACGGCTTATACGGATGAGAAAATCACTTACGAATCGTCGATGGCGGTCAATGAAAAGATTCATGTTCCTACCTTTCTGATTTCAAAAGATAAAAAAATATCCATGCTGTACAAGCTATATTCATCAAATAATACCTGGAAGATTTATGATGTCGAGATTCAGGGTGTCAGCATTATCCGCAGCTACCGGTCTCAATTCACAGAGATTTTGCAGAACGGCACTTTTGACGACCTTCTGCAGAAAATGTAAAAATCGGTTAACTACTAAAAATGCTGTCTTTTGATCTAAGCAATCGTATGGCAAAACTTCACTCCATGGTTACACATTTTTACGATCGAGTTGTCCTCGAGTACCCGAGAATCGTTGTACTCAGTATACTGGTGGTGATTTCCTTTCTGGGCTATAACGCAGCGGACTTCAGACTCGATGCTTCGACCGAAACGCTGATTATCGAGACCGATGAGGATTTGCGATACTCACGGCTGATTAAGTCGCGATATGGTGGCTATGATTATTTGTTGATAACATATTCCCCTAAAACCGATCTGTTTTCAAACGAGTCCTTGAAAAAACTTGCTCAGTTGCGCGATGACTTAAAGCAGACGAAACGGGTTATTTCGGTAGTTTCCATACTGGATGCCCCCTTGCTAGAAAGTCCTCCCGTGCCGGTCAAGGAGCTAACCACCAGCATACAAACTCTTGAATCGCCAACAGTGGATCGTAAACTGGCGAAAATTGAGTTCAAAAACAGTCCCCTGTACCAAAATCTGCTTGTCAGCCCCGATATGAAGACCACCGGCCTTCAGGTCAATTTCCCGGTCGATGCGGTTTATCAGGAATTATTGGTCCGTTTCGACCATTTTCGAGAAAAAGCAGCGCAGAGCTCTCTAACAGATGCAGAAATTATCGAATTCAAAGACCTCAAACGTCAAATCCAAAGGCGCAGGGAAATACTGAGGCAAATCCGACATGAGGATATTGTCGCTATCCGGGCCATTATGGACAACTACCGTCAAGATGCTGAGCTCTTCTTGGGCGGAATTAGCGTTATATCAGACGATTTAATCCGCTTTGTTAAACAGGACTTGAAAATATTCGGCATCGGAGTCGCATTTTTTCTGGTCGTTACCTTAAGCATTATTTTTGGCAAAGTTCGTTGGGTTGTTTTACCAATGATCTGCTGCGTTTTTTCCGCCATTGCAATGATGGGCCTTCTGGGAATGTTTGACTGGAAGGTCACCGTTATATCTTCCAATTTTATATCGTTACAGCTGATCATTACCATGGCGATTACGATCCATTTGATCGTGCGCTACAAGGATCTTTTGTTGCACAATCCTGAAGCTGAGCAGCGTCAACTTATCCTTGATACGGTGAGTTTAATGCTGACACCTTGCCTGTATGCCGCTCTTACGACGATCGTCGGATTCGGTTCGCTGCTACTGAGCGATATTCTGCCCGTTAGAACATTTGGCTGGATGATGAGTACCGGTATCGCGGTTTCGCTGACCACAACATTTCTACTTTTTCCGGCCGGGCTTATGTTGCTCAGCAAAGATGCGCCGCGGATCATAAAGGCAAAACGTTTTTCTTTTACGGCTGCTCTGGCCAGGTTTGCGGAAGCACGCGGCTCCCTGATAATCCTCGGGAGCTGCCTCATCTTAATTATAAGTGTCATCGGCTTTACCAGGCTCTTTGTTGAAAACAGCTTTATCAATTACTTTAAAGATAACACCGAAATTTACCAGGGCTTGAAAGTCATTGACGAAAAGCTAGGGGGTACGACTCCATTGGATGTGATTGTCGAACTTGAGGCACCCCAAGCGTCGGCTGCCCTTACAGTGAGTAAAACCGAAGAACAGGGCGACGAAGATTTCGATGAGTTTGATGAATTTGAAGAAGGCACCGATGAAAAATATTGGTTTACCGCTGACCGGATGGCGTTGGCGATGAAGATCCATGATTATCTTGACAGCCTGCCTGAAACTGGCAAGGTTCTGTCCTTGGCTACGATGCTGGAGATTGCGACGAAATTAAACAAAGGTCAGCCGTTAGATAATTTTCAGCTGGCTCTAGTGTACAGCAAACTGCCTGAAAAATTTAAGCGCATCATAATAAAACCTTACGTATCCCCGCAACATCATCAGCTGCGCTACTCCATCCGGGTCAAGGATTCCGAAAAATCTTTGAGACGCGATGCCTTTTTGAAAAAGATTCGACATGACCTGGTTAACAACCTGGGGATAAAGAAAGAGAAGCTCCATCTGGCCGGTTTGCTGGTGCTGTATAACAATATGCTGCAGAGTTTATTTAAATCCCAGATTCTAACGCTGGGAGTCGTCGTGCTGGCGTTTTTGGGTATGTTTTTTATCCTATTTGGTTCGCTAAAATTAGCGCTGATCGCGATTGTACCGAATTTGCTTGCGATTTCAACAGTGCTTGGCATAATGGGATGGCTGAAAATCCCTCTCGACATGATGACCATCACCATTGCGGCCATTAGTATCGGGATCGCCGTTGATAATACAATTCACTACATTTACCGTTTCAGACACGAGTTCAAGGCCGAAAATGGTTACGCCAAAACAGTTCACCTGTGTCACGGCAGCATTGGCCGTGCCATGTATTACACCTCGCTGACGATTATCAGTGGTTTTTTAATCCTGACTTTTTCAAATTTCATCCCCAGCATCTATTTTGGTTTGCTGACGGCACTGGCCATGCTCATTGCCCTCCTGGCCGCTCTGACGTTGTTGCCGCAACTGATCATTACCTTTAAACCACTTGGTCCTGAATCTTGCATGAAAATTAATGAGACGCCGTAAAATTATTTATGATCAGATTGCCCAGCAAAAATCATTGCAGTCAACTAAAGCGCCGATCACATTAAAAGGATGAAAATCCTTTTGTCTCATTAATTTTCACCTTTCGGCGAGCCGGAGGCTTCCATCTGCGGCGTTACCTGCCCGCCATCGCGAGCGCTCAGGCGAGGCGGGCGGGTTAAGGCCGAGACATAAAATCAAACAAGAGGAAATTATGCCATATTTGATGAAAGATGATCCGCAGGTGGCCCGGATTATCCAGGACGAAGAATCCAGGGTTGAAAACACGCTGAACCTGATTGCGGCCGAAAACCATGCGCCCCGATCTGTATTAGAGGCTCAAGGGTCGATCTTCAGCCTCAAAGCGGCCGAAGGATTCCCGGGCAATCGCTTTCATGCCGGCTGCCGGCATGCCGACGCGCTGGAAAGCCTTGCCGTCTCCAGAGCCAAAGATCTATATGGCGCTGATCATGCCAATGTTCAGCCCCACAGTGGGGTTTCAGCCAATCTGGCGGTCTATTTCTCGGTGCTGGATGTGGGGGAGCGCATCCTGTCGATGAAATTATCCCATGGAGGACACCTTTCCCATGGGGATGCGGCCTCGATGACCAGTCGCTGTTTTAACTTCCAGCACTACGGGCTCAACCTTAAAACCGAACAAATCGATTATGATGAACTTGAAAACCTCGCTAAAGCTTTCGAGCCCCGCATGATCGTTGCCGGTGCCAGCTCCTACCCCCGGTTGATCGATTATGAAAGAGTTGCTGAAATTGCGCAATCCGTTTCCGCCCTCCTGCTGGTTGACATGGCCCACATCGCGGGTTTGGTGGCTGCCAGAGTCATTCCCAGTCCGGTTCCGCATGCCGATTTTGTGACCTTTACGACATACAAAACGCTACGCGCCGGCCGGGGCGGTATTATTTTATGCAAGCAAAAATACGCCGACCGCATTAACAGATCCATATTCCCCGGCGGTCAGGGAACCCCGTCGCTGAATTTGATCGCCGCCAAGGCGGTCTGCTTTCATCTGGCGCTCGCAGATGACTTTGTTCAACTTCAAAAGGATACCCTCATTAATGCAAGCTGTTTTGCCGCTGAATTCGAACGCCTGGGGTATCGAATGGTTTCTGGTGGAACGGAAAATCATCTGGTGCTCATCGATTTGCGCTCCAAGGGGCTGACAGGGGCACTTGCAGAAGAAACTTTAGAGTCGGTTGGAATCATCGTTAACCGCAATGTAATTCCCGCCGATCCGGAAAGACCAGAAGTCAGCAGTGGAATTCGTATCGGCAGCCCGGCGATCACAACCAGAGGCATGCTGGAACCCGAGGTTCGCCAGATTGCCCGTATGATGGACAGCGCCATGTCCAATATTGAAAACGCTCAGATTCTGAAGCAAGTCGCCCGGGAGGTTCAGGACCTGTGTAAACAGTTTCCGATTAAAAAATAATTTTTGTTGGATTGGTTAAATTGGTTTGATTTGTTCTATTGGTTGTTTTAGGGTTGCATTTTTTAACCGATCTAACCAATTCAACAAACAAAACCAATCAAACGATGGTCTAAGAGAATATTCTAAGGCATAACAATTTTTGTATCATCTAACTGGAGGACGTATGGATAACAAAAACCTAAAAAAAGTCTTTGCCACACTTTCAACCCCTTTGATTACCGATGCCTGCATGCGACTGGGCGTTTTTATGCGGGTAGCGCCAATTGGCATTAAACCGCTGGTACCCGGCTGGCGCATGGCCGGTCGTGTATTGCCGGTGAGACATTCGGGCAGTGTTGATATTTTTTTGGAAGTTATGGCCAAAGCCGCCCCAGGTGACATTTTGACCATCGACAATGCTGCCCGAAGGCACGAGGGCTGTATCGGGGATTTGACCGTTTTGGAGGCGCAAGCCGTGGACCTGGGAGGTATTGCGGTCTGGGGATTTCATCGCGATACGTCACAGCTGGTTCAAATCGGCTTTCCTGTTTTCAGTTATGGTGCTTTTCCGGTGGGACCCAAGCGTGCTTATCCACGGGGGTCGGATGCCCTTACGAAAGCCCGGTTCGGAGATTTCAAAGTAACAGCCGATGATGTGGTTTTTGGCGATGATGACGGGGTTGTTTTTGCTCTGCTGCAGGACGTCGAAGACATTGTTAACGTGGCACGAACCATCGCAGAAACAGAACAGCAGCAGGCTGAAAACCTTAAAAACGGCAAAACCCTGTCGCAACAGTTTAAGTTTGATGAATACCTGAAAAAGCGCAGTAAAAATCCAGGCTATACCTTTCGTGAGCATCTGAAGAAAATCGGTGCAGCCATCGAAGTTTAAATCCTATTGTAGGTGTCAGGTGTCAGTGTTCAGGTGTCAGGTCTAAAAAGATAGGACTGAGGCCCGGGGTATATCAAAATAGAAAGGGTCGAAAATACCTATGCCAGCTCATGATGGAAAACGACAACTCATGGCCCCGGGAAGATGATTCAAGACGGAAACCGCCACTTCATGTTGAAATGGTCCAACGCCAAGCAGGCTTTTTGGCTCAGTCCCCAGTCCTCAGCACGCAGTCTCTATTTTTCCTGACACCCGAAACCTGACACCTGAAACCTGGTGAGCGTCTTTGCGGTGAATCTTACAAAGGTATCAGTTATGCCCCAATTTATAGACCTAAGCCACCTGATCGAAGATGGCTTGATAACATATACCGGATTGCCCGGCCCGGTGATCAGCGACCATATGGGCCGCGAGGAATCCAGATCCCACTATGCTGAAGGCACTTCTTTTCAGGTCGGGAAAATTGAAATGGTGGCCAATACCGGCACCTATATCGACGCCCCCTTTCACCGCTATGCAGAGGGCGCAGATTTATCTGGGCTTAAAATGACCTCGATCGCCAATCTGGATGGTATCGTGTTTCGGATCGATAAAGGGCTGCGCTCTATTGGTAAAGATGTTTTTGTAAACGACAACATCAAAGGCAAGGCAGTCCTTGTCCATACGGGTTGGGATCAGCACTGGCAAACCGATGCTTATTTTGAAAACCATCCCTTTCTGACCCGCAATACCGCCGAATATTTGAAATCCGCCGGTGCCGCACTGGTGGGTATCGACTCGCTCAACATCGATGACAACACAGATGGATCCCGACCCGCGCATTCGATCTTGTTGCAGGCCGACATCCCGATTGTTGAGCATATGTGCCGTCTGGAGCGCTTGCCTGATCAAGAATTTAAGTTTTTCGCGGTGCCGGCCCCGGTCAAGGGGATGGGGTCCTTTCCGGTACGCGCATTCGCAATAGTGGAGTAATTTTTAGACAGGATTTACAGGATTTATTGGATATTTTTTCTTTTGGTACTTTCCAGATGAAAGTGCCGAAATTCAATCCGCTTCGCGAAAAATAATTTAGCTCTTCTAATCCTTTCGTGCTTTTTTACTTTCGTGTTTTCGTGATGGGTTTTTAAAAAATGACAGAAAAATCATCTGTGTTTGAGCAAACATATACGAATTATCTGGCGCGGGTTGCCGAGCTGGATTTTACCAGGATTGTCGGGCGCCTGGGGGCCGATATGGCCGGTGATGAACTGGCTATTCCTTTTTTCGGAAAGCCCTACCGAATATCCCAGCAGGGTCTCAGCAACGCCTCCGGCAGCCGGCCCGATTTTTCCGTCTGTGTTGTGCTGTTTAAATACCTGCTGTTGTGCCCGGGATATGATCCCATGCAAGATGACTGGGTTTCCTTCAAAGATTTTAAGGATGCGGCACCTTTTGCCGGAGCATTCATCAATTATACCGAGGCCCCGCTGGCCAACCATTTTGCAGGCGACCTCGCGCGGCTTGAAGCTGCTGCCCGGGCGCTCAACGGGCAACCACCGACCGCGGATTTTCCATATGATCTGTGTGTGCAGTTTGCGGCCCTGCCAAAGGTGCCGGTTTTGCTGCTGTTCAATGATGCCGATGAGGAGTTTGCCGCCCGCTGCGCGGTCCTGTTTGAAAGACGCGCCGAAAAGTATCTGGATATGGAGTGCCTGGCCATGGTGGGAACGCAGCTGTTTGAAAGGCTGAAACGGGCAGCCGATAAACCGGCTTAGTGGATCTATCCGCTTTTCATGCCTTCACAGTTTCTTTGCCTTCCTTATTTTCAGATTAGCATCTGGAATCCATAAAAATTGCATATTGGCGATGGAGGCACGAAGTTTACACTTTCGGGAGTAGCATTTTTTGTGAGATTAGATTAAGAAATCTCAAACATTATCTCCCTTATTTGAAATTCTCTGCCAACTTGCTTGACTATAAAATGGGGATCAAGTATCAGTATTATGTGAGGATGAAATCGGCTGGCGTCTTCGCCCCTTTGCCCGCTTCCAAAAGCGTTTTTAATCATCCCTTTCGTCGCTCGTCCTTATTAATTTTATTTTTTTATTTGATTTGCTTTCGAAAAGCAAATTTTTTTATTTTATCGATGGCAAATAAAATAAACCCAACCGTATTTAAAAAAGAGTCAGCTTATTCAGGCGTGAGAATATGGCTAAATAAAATGCTGAGCTTGATTTTACACACCAGATGTTTAGCAAGATAGGAACCAACTGGAACAAAAAGGAAAGCACATGCAAGTACAAGACTATTGCAAGGCGATGTTGGCAGAGGTATCGGCCTGGAAGGCGAAGTTGGAATCTATGAAGAAGACGGCGGACGGATTCGGATCCGAGCAAAAAGAAAAAGTTCTACCACTGATCGGACAGCTTGAACAGGAGGTTGTGAATGCACAGATGCGGGTGGATCAGCTCGAGAACGAGTGCCCTTCCGACGGGTCGCCAATCAAGAACGAACTCGACGAGCTTTTCGGTACGGTCGGTAGCAAACTCGACCGTACCTTCCAAGAAATGTCTTCTCGAGAAACGTTATGGTAGAAGCGAGCCGGGGAGAGGATGCCCCTCTCTACCCCTGGCGAGGGATGTCTTGGCTTTCCACCTCAAGGCATTGAAAATAATGTTCTTAGGAAAGTATAATTTGTCCCGGCATCTTGTCGGGGTTTTTTATTGCCAAAACAGCATAACTGCAATATGGGTGAAACTTAGGTATTCAAGCACCATTCAAGTAATCATGAGTTGTTGCCATAAACAAAAAAGACAATGGAGGTAATATCAAATGGATAAGATCAACTTGGGATCTACTATCCCCGCATACCCCATGCCTGTTTCTCTTGTTGGAGCCCATGTGGATGGTAAGCCGAATTTTTTGGCCGTTGCATGGTTTACAATGGCCAGTTATAAACCACCGAGGATTGCCATTACCCTCGGAAAAGGCCATTACACCAATCCTGGAATTAGAGAGAATAAAACCTTCAGCCTTTGCTTACCTTCCGAGGATATGGTGGAGATTACCGATTATTGCGGAATTGTATCGGGTAAAAAAACCGATAAATCAAACATTTTTGATCTTTTTTATGGGGAGCTGAAAACAGCCCCGCTGATCAAAGACTGTCCATTATGCATAGAATGTAAGCTGGTGGATATTGTGGAAAGCGGTGCAAATGAAATCTACATTGGCGAAATCGTGGGGACATACACAGAAGAGGGATTTCTGACTGATGGCAAATTGGATTTTAGAAAAATGAAACCTCTGATACTCTCACAACCAGACACTTCTTATTGGCGCCTTGGTGAACAGGTGGCGAGTGCTTGGAATATCGGTAAAAAATACAAAGCCAAACGCAAATAGCTCCGTTCGTGGCTTTTATTTATAAAACGTGATTCAACTGGATTCAGCTGTGTGCAATAAATTGCTTTCGTCAACTTGATGCCGAATTTTCTATTAGCGCTTTGTACATCAAATCCCATTCCGGTAATGGGCGTTTTTATTGCACGCTTTCTCTTGACCTCCGGGCATCCCAGCCTAATATTTTGACTCTACAAAACGCATTTGACTGGCAGAATAATTTTATGACGCACAGCAGCAAACAAAACCGCCCGGGGGCCGGGTGGAATTTCGAAAACAGCTACGCACGGTTGCCGGAGGCTTTCTATGTCCGGCTGAATCCAGTCCCGGTGCGCACACCGAAACTCGTGATTTTCAACGTGGCGCTGGCGCAATTTTTAGGGCTGAATCCCGATGCCCTAAAGGGCGACGAGGGAGCTGCCGTTTTCTCGGGTAACAGGATTCCCGAGGGTGCCGAGCCTCTCGCTCAGGCTTATGCGGGGCATCAATTCAGCTCTTTCACCATGCTTGGCGATGGGCGGGCAATATTATTGGGCGAGCAAGTGACGCCGAAAGGTGAGCGCTTCGACATCCAGTATAAAGGGTCCGGCAAAACCCCGTTTTCGCGCCAGGGCGACGGGCGGGCGGCTCTGGGGCCAATGCTTCGGGAATACATCATCAGTGAGGCCCTGCACGCCCTGGACGTACCGACGACCCGCAGCCTTGCGGTGGTAACCACAGGTGAACCGGTGTTCCGTGAAACCGCCCTGCAGGGGGCGATTCTCACCCGCACGGCGGCCAGCCATATCCGTGTGGGCACTTTCGAGTATGCGGCGGCGAGAGGCAAACCCAACGATATCCGGGCTCTGGCAGATTACACAATCCGTCGCCACTTTCCTGATCTGGCCACGAACGGGAATCCGTATCTTGCTTTGCTTGGGGCTGTCATGAAGCGGCAGGCATCCCTGGTGGCCCGCTGGCTGCTGGTTGGCTTCATCCACGGCGTTATGAACACGGACAACATGGCCCTTTGCGGTGAAACCATCGATTACGGTCCCTGCGCGTTCATGGACGCCTACGATCCGAATACCGTTTTCAGTTCCATCGATCACAACGGTCGATACGCTTACAGTCGGCAGCCGCAGATCGCCCAGTG
The DNA here is from genome assembly GCA_024639185.1 of Deltaproteobacteria bacterium. GTDB lineage: Bacteria > Desulfobacterota > Desulfobacteria > Desulfobacterales > JAHEIW01 > JAHEIW01. Next base: position 90,021 of record JAHEIW010000001.1, read on the forward strand.
GAACCTTGGCCGGTTTGCCGAAACGCTGTTGCCGCTAATTCACGAGGATCCGCAAAAGGCTGTATCGATGGCAAATGAGGCAATCTTAAGGTTTTCAGACACTTTTCGTCATTGCTGGTTGGCGGGCATGCGAGCCAAACTTGGACTGTTGAACCAGGAAGTGGACGACGGCGCCCTGGTGGAGGACCTGCTTGATTGCATGCACCGACACGGGGCGGATTTTACCAACACCTTCCGCGACCTATCATCCGGTTCCCTGCCGGAGGCCTCCGCGTTCCAGTCCCTGGATTTTAAGCAGTGGTTCGAACGCTGGCGGGCCCGGCTAAAACGGCAACCCGATTCCTGGGAGGCAGCCCGCCGGCTCATGCACACCCGCAACCCGGCGGTTATTCCCCGCAACCACCGTGTGGAAGAGGCACTGGAGGCGGCCGTGGAGCGGGCCGATTTTAAGGTCATGGAAAAACTGCTGGGTATTCTGTCCCAACCCTATCAGGATTTGCCGGAACAGGCCGACTATCACCTGCCACCGCCTCAGTCGGCGCAGCCCTACCGGACATTTTGCGGGACGTGAGCCCATCGACGGTTGCCACTCGTTGCTGACCGTCCTGCCAGTTGTCGGCAGGGTGGTCCTTTATGCATTTCCACCCGCAACGCCAACCCAACGGACAGTCATTTGTAAAAACCCTACCAGCATAAAGCCTATCAGGCCAAGGACGGTAATTGCCATGAATGCTGTTTGGACCCATCAACACAATAATTTGTACCTTAAGACATCACATCTATTACATTTATAGTACTTCTAGTTTTTCGACTCAGGCACGTAAGATACAATTCTGATCATTGCAAAAAATTGAAGATTTGCGTGTGACCACCTTGGCACTCATGAAAAGATGTCCCGCAGCTAGCGTTGTGGGAGCAATTTCCCATGGCACTTAATGAGCGGGGTATCTTAAAATCACGCAATGACACGACCAGATAGTTTATTGGAAAGTATTCAGATTAAGATCTGTAAGCTTTTGACGAATAATTTTTTAATGTTGCGCAAGGATCTTAAATTTGCCAAATGTGCTCTTAACTACAGTTTGCCGTCCATTCGGCGGTAAAGCCGAACGGGTGTGACTTTTGCTGCACATCTCACTATTTTAAACGGCGATACATTCCTTTTATTCAGAGCGGCCGGGAATTATATGAAACAATGCTCATGATGGAGCGCAAAGCTTGACGAACTTTATCACGGTCTCCAATCTCGAGGGGTGGCCATTCTGAGCTCCATGCACTTTAAACATGAGCACTTCGATCCGAAGAAAATAGAAGACCTTCAAAAAACATTATACCGCAAAGCATTTGAAACGCTCGGGCCTTCTCTGGTGCGAGTCATGAAATCGTGGTTCGAAGGCTATCTAACCATGAAATCTTCTTCGCGGCCTTTATTGCGCCAACGGGCGGAACGAATGCGCGGATATGTTCAAAGTGCTATTCCCGGTATTTACCCTGCAATTCGATTCGGGCCAAATCGGGAACGCAGGGCAGAAGCCAGGTAATTTATCCAGGATATTGTGAGGGAGTTTGGATCTCTTACCTTAAAAAATAGGCTGGAGTGCTGGGGGACGCTTCCATTGTCATTATGGACGTGGATGAAAGAAAACCTCGGTTTGTTCCAGCAACCAAGGCTTCTTCGCAGGGAACATCGCCTTTGATCCTATTTTTATGCGTCATTTGAAGGGCCAAGGAAATGATGACATCAACTCATAGAGCCAAAATCATATCTCTTCATTTATACAGTGCTCTGTGTTAAGGTAAAATAACTTGTAAATCTGGCGGCATAGCCAAGTGGTAAGGCAGAGGATTGCAAATCCTTCATCCCCAGGTTCGACTCCGGGTGCCGCCTTCAGAAAACTTCCTATCGACCGCAAGGCACAAGTTTGTGTTCACCATAATATTTTCGAGCAGCGAGTTAAATCTAACCATACTTCTTCCATTGATGCTGCAATTGCAATGACTGAAAAAATTCGCATGAGGCAGTTGACAACCATAAAACAATGCCTGCTATTTGTATGTGTATGAAGAATCGATATTGGGCAACAACACGAATCGAACGGATATTTCGGAGACCTTTCACTCAGACGAAATGAATGGATGCCATTACTATTCGATTCACAGGGATGAAGTGTCAACAAAATAGGGATTGCTTCAAATCCAGATCTTTAAACACTATCCGCAGATTCAAAGGCACCTCAAATGATCCATGAAAAATTGTATGAAACCTACCTCACATCTTTGCTCGACGGCGAGAGGTCAAAGTGCCATGACATTGTCCAGAAACTGCTGGACGATAGAATCGATATAAAAAAGATTTATACCGACCTTTTTCAGCGCAGTATGTATCGAGTCGGGGAGCTATGGGAAAACAATCGAATAACGGTTGCCAATGAGCACCTATCAACTTCCATCACCGAAAGCCTGCTGAACCTGGCTTATCCATCCATATTTGCCAGGGAGCGGATCGGTAGAAAAGTGGTGATCTCATGCGCCGCCAATGAATTTCATCAGATCGGTGGAAAAATGGTCGCTGATATTTTTGAACTCAATGGGTGGGATGGGTATTTTCTCGGCGCTAATTCACCGATTGAAGATACAATCCGGTTTGTCCATGACGCGCAACCGGATGTAGTCGGTTTCTCATTGAGCATATTATCAAACTTGGATTGTTTGAAGCGGACTATCGAAGCCTTTCGCTCAGATTTTTCAAACATGGACCTGCTTATTGGCGGACAGGCTTTCAGATGGGGTGGCATCGACACCATCAAGCAATATGACGGCACCGAATATATACAATCGCTGGATCATCTTGAAAAAATGATCAACAGGATGTGATATGGAATGGGATCAACATATCTCTTTTGAAACCAATGCCTATTTCAAAGACAGGGCCCCGGTTTTGTTTTTTCTTCTCTCCAATGGTGGCAAAATCGTCGAGACAAACCAATACGCTCAAACCATAACAGGTCGTCACTTAATCGGTGAAAATATTCAGGACTTGATGGTTGATTTCAACGATACGTTTCATCTTCCCACATTGATAAACGACCCTTCTAAAGAACATCTGCTCAATATCAGCACGGCATCCGGTCTGCCGCAAAGCTTTTATTTTTCGTTTAAAAAGGTTATGGGCAAGATCGTGATGTTTGGGCGGCTGGACACCGAAGAACTTGAAAATATGCGAAAAGAACTGGTGTCCCTAAACCAAGAGCTGAACAATATCATGCGTGAACTCCATAAAACAAATGCACAATTAAAAAGACTCAATGAGGAAAAAAACCGCTTTTTGGGAATGGCGGCTCACGATTTACGCAAACCCATCGGTCTGATCATCTCCTATTCAGAATTTCTCATCGAAGAGGCTAAGAATCTGCTGGACGCAGATCAAATCAGCTTTTTAAATACTATTAACGTATCCTGCGTTTTTATGAAACATCTGGTAGATGATTTTTTGGATGTGAGCGCCATCGAAGCCGGCAGATTCGAGCTGGATCTGCAGCCTGCTTTTATCCACGAGATTTTGGCAAATAGTCTGCAACTTAATAAACTACAGGCGGATAAAAAAGGGATTGATTTGCAGGTCAATTCCGACGAAAGCCTGCCACGCACAATCATAGATGCACCCAAGTTAGAGCAGGCCATAACCAACCTTGTCACTAATGCCATTGAGCACGCAAGTCCCGGCAGCCTTGTGTCTATTTCCCTTTCCTGTGATCAGCGTTTTATGAACTTTTCAGTCAAAGATGAAGGCCCAGGAATGGCACCGGAGGAAATGGACAAACTCTTTAAGCCTTTTGAAAAAACGAGTGCAAAAAAGACTGCAGGCGAAAAAAGCACAGGTCTTGGCATGCTGATTACCCGAAAAATAATCGAGGCGCACGGCGGAACAATCTGGATAGACAGCAGAGTGGGTAAAGGAACAACGGCTTACTTCAAAATACCCGTACCAAAGGGATAGCATGCACTTTGATTCCAAAGGACATGACATGGGAGAAAAAACCAAAATTCTTCTAATCGACGACGATGCAGATATTCGCTTTGCCACAATACGGGTCTTGAAATCCGCTGGCTACCGGGTTCGGGAAGCATCATCAATTAAGGAGTGTATGAAAGAGCTCCGCGCGGACTTTCCGGATCTACTGCTTTTGGATGTGGTCCTTCCTGATGGGGATGGTCGTCAGCTCTGCTCGCAGATTAAGGCAGATCCCGACTTGCATGGGATTTTCGTCGTTTTGCTTTCCGGTATCAAGACTTCCTCAAATGATCAGGTTGAGGGCCTCGAACTAGGGGCAGATGGCTTCATTGCCAGACCTGTCTCTAATAAGGAGCTTTTGGCCAGGATCCAAGCGATGGATCGCATCAGACTGGCGGAAAAAGCATTGCAAGAAACCCATAATGCGCTTGAAATACACGTAAAAGAACGCACCGCCGAACTTGCAAAAGTTAACGAGCAATTGCAAATGGAAATTAATGAGCGCAAACGGAAGGAATCGATTTTACGTCAAACGCTGGAACGGCTCAACGAAGCTGAACGAGTTGGCAACTTTGGATACCGGGTGCAAGATTTAAAAACCGGTGAGGAGTGGTGGTCAGAAAACGAATACGCAATCCACGATCTGCCAAAGAACGTGAAGCCGAGTTACGATCTTCACCTGGACTGTGTTCACCCTGATGATAGAGCGATTCACGATCGAGAATTCAAAGACGGCTGGGAGTCTGACAGCGAATGGCACTATTTTGAATATAGGATCGTGAGGAAAGACGGCGAAGTTCGAAACATTCTGGCACGTTACCGCCTTGAACGCGATACTCATGGAAATCCGTTGCACATTTTAGGCACAGATCAAGATATTACGGATCAAAAGATCTCAGAGAAAATACTGGCCCAAAGCAAAGATTTTAATCGTGCGATCCTCATGTCGATGAAAGATCATATCGTCGTTTTAGACAAGGCCGGGCAAATCCTTTCGGCCAATAGCAGCTGGTTTGAATTTGCGCGTAAAAATGATGTGTCCTCGCTAAAACTTGTCGGTGAAGGGGTAAGCTATTTGGAGGCTTGCCGCCGTGCCTCTGAAGGTTCGGACGAGAGCGCGCAAAAGGCCTTCAGCGGCATAAAGGCGGTACTGGAAGGTTCGCAAGAACACTTTGCATTGGAGTATCCTTGTCACTCTCCTTCAATGCAACGTTGGTTTTTGATGAATGTCATCCCGTTTAAAGGAGAAAAGGGGGGTGTTGTCATTGCCCACACAGACATTTCCGCACGAAAAAAAGCTGAGATAAAACTACGCCAAGCAGAGCTGGACTATCGTACTGTCGCCGACTATACGTATGACTGGGAATACTGGCGTGGCCCCGATGGAAATTTCAATTACATTTCACCGTCATGCGAGCGTATCACCGGTTATAGGGCTGAAGAATTTATTGAAAATCCCGAGCTCTTAGATCAGATTATTGTGCCGGAAGACAAAGATATCTGGTTTGATCACCGCCAGGAGACGGCTGAAGAGCCAAAACTAGAAGAAATTCAATTTCGTATCCGCAGAAAGGATGGTGAGATACGTTGGATCGAACATGCCTGCCAGGGGGTACGCGATGGTCGAGACAAATTTTTGGGTTTTCGAGCCAGTAATCGTGATATAACAGTAAGAAAACAATCAGAGCAATCTCTAATCGAAAGCCAAAAAGAAGCCAGATTGCTCACCACAAAACTGCTAAAGGCACAGGAATCGGAGCGAGCACTTCTTGCCCGTGAACTGCACGACGATATAACCCAGAGGCTCGCCATTTTGAATATCGAAGTGGACGAACTGGAGATCAAACACCCATCTTTATCCCGGTCGTTAAAGGAGAAACTGCGAAAAATTGGAAATGATCTTGGGGGGCTTTCATCTGATGTTCATATGATTTCACGCCAGCTTCATCCTTCTATTTTATACGATTTGGGATTGGTCCATGCGGTCGAGATCGAAAGCAATAATTTTTCTCGAATTTATGGAATATCGCCGACTTTAGATTTGGATACGACAATTAATGATGTTCCCAAAGAGACAGCCATTTGCATATATCGCATCCTGCAGGAGGGATTAAAAAACATCGGCAAACATGCCAGGGCAACACACATCCAGGTTCGGCTTTACGAGAAAAATGATTCTATCTGTTTATTGCTGAGAGACAATGGTATAGGGTTTGAATTAAATTCGACTGCTGAAATAGCGGGCATCGGGCTGGCCAGCATGGCAGAGCGGGCTCGCATGATAAAAGCCGATTTTTCTATAGAATCCGGTCCTAACATAGGAACAGCCATAAAATTGAAAACACTTTCTACTTAAAATTTAAATTAGATGAGTATGATGAGGTAATACATGCGCAAGACGCGTATTTTGCTGGCAGATGATCATCAGATCGTTCTCGAGGGATTGAAAAATCTTCTTGAGCCGGAGTTCGAAATTGTTGGAACCGTTGAAGACGGAAGGGCTCTGGTCGCCGAGGCCCTAAAACTGCATCCCGACGTCATTGTGGTCGATATCTCTATGCCGCTGCTCAATGGCATTGAAGCCGTGCGTCAGATTAAAAAAATCGATGAACGAAGCAAAGTCATCTTCCTCACCATGCATCCGGACGTGACCTATGCCACCAGTGCTTTTGATGCCGGTGCATCTGGTTATGTCTTGAAGAATTCAGCATCTCGTGAACTCGTAACGGCGATAAAAGAGGCGGTGCAAGGAAAAACATATGTAACACCGATTATTGCCGGGGAGTTAATTCAAAGTTATAAAAATTTACGCCCCGGTGAAAATATAATTGCTGGGAAGCTTACCGATAGACAGAAAGAGATTTTGCACCTGGTAGTCGAAGGATATTCAGCCAAAGAAATCGCCAATATGCTTTCCATTTCTCCCCGAACAGTTGAAACTCATAAGTACAATATGATGCAAGAATTAAATCTTAAAACCACAGCCGACCTGATTAAGTTTGCCATCAAGAATAATCTCACGACCCTCTAATACGTATTTTTACTGATAATTACGTATTTCTTACCACTATTTCTAAGTAAATTCTTTTTCAAATATCTGTAATTCTTCGAATTGAATTCGCACGACGTCTGCGGGATATTCAATCTGTCAATTGCCTTAATGATCATTTTGCGGCATTGACCGCTGCGACCTTTCTATCCCATCAGTCAAATGAGCTCATGCGCGATTTTCACCAGGAAATTAGGCAAATTTATGAAAAAAGATACTGTATTATTGGCAGATCGGCATATGGCGACACTGGACAGTATGAGAGGATTGCTGAAAACCAAGTTCAACTCAATCGTAATGGTATCTGATGAGACGTCACTTACAGAGATGCTGCCTAAAATTGCTCCGGACCTCGTATTAGTTGATCAGTCCTTTATCGTCACCCGGGCGCCTGATGTCGTGTCTTTGGTAAATAAATTCGATCCTGGCCTGAAAATCATTGTTATAAGCACATACGAAGAACCGGAGTACATGCAACAATGTATGTCATCAGGCGCTTCAGGTTACATTTTAAAGCGGTCAGCAGCAAAGGAAATAATCCAGGCTATCGAAAAAGTGTTGAGTGGGGGGACATATGTAACTTCAAATTATGGATTTTCAAATAGAAAAGATGCTCAGGCGATCAATGGAGCAAAACGCTCAACTCAGAAAAAGGATTAATTGTCAAGAAAGGGGGGCAGGATGTCGAAAATCAGAAAACCGGCCCAAATAGCAAGGCAGAATCGGGTGAACCCAAACAATGACGGGCCCATCAAAAGACATGCAAAAGAAACAGTTGCTGCTGTAGATTCGACAAGGAAACCGAATCAGCCAACTAAAGTATCGGACCACGCCGATACACTCCAGAGCTATCTTTCGAATATCAGTAAATATAAGCTTTTGACGCGGGATGAAGAGCGAGAGCTGGCCCTAAGGCTGCGTAAGAATGTTGACCGACGGGCAACACATGTATTGGTGACTTCTAATCTGAGGCTCGTCGTAAAGATTGCCCTGGATTACAAGAGACTCTGGATGCAAAATTTGATGGACCTTATTCAGGAAGGCAATATCGGGCTGATAAAAGCGGTTGAGAAATTCGATCCGGACAAAAATGTCAAATTTTCGTATTATGCCTCATTCTGGATTAAAGCGTACATCGTCAAGCATTTAATGGACAACTTTCGCCTGGTAAAAATTGGAACCACACAGGCGCAAAGAAAGCTATTTTTTCGGCTCAAAAAAGAAAAACAAAAATTGCGGGACATGGGATTTGAACCGAAGCCAGAGCTTATTTCTAAGCGATTGGGAGTGTCAAAAAAAGAAGTTATACAAATGGACCAGCGTCTCAGCGCTCGGGATTTATCGCTCGATGCGCCTCTAACTTATGATTCACTGACCGCCAGAATCGAATTTATGAAAACATCCGCTGAACCGATTGAAGAAAAAATATCCAAAAAGGAAATTAACGTCATTCTTCATCAAGAAATTGCAGAATTTCGAAAAGAAATGAACAAGCGGGAGCTTGATATTTTTGACCAGCGTATTTTTGCTGAAAATCCCAAGACGTTAGCAGAGATCGGCAAACACTATGGAATATCCAGAGAACGTGTTCGTCAAATCCAAAAGAACATTATCGCAAAAATGAAGGATTCATTCCGGCACACACTGCCCGATTATGCCGCACACGCTGAAGGCGTTTTCGGAGATTCGTAGCGGATTTGTTTAGCAGAAAAGGTGACGTATGTGGTCGAACGCTTGCCACTAGCGCATTCACCAATTTGGATCCATCAACCAATGTCGCACAAGGTTGTCAGAGGGAGTCTGGCAACTTCGGCCAACTCGTTAATAAATCGAACTTATATCCAAACATTTCAACCCATGGAGGATTTATGAGCATCATCGACAATCTGGTTTCTCACCACGGTGTTTTAAGACAGCTTTTCAATAAGTCCATGAATGACCCCCAAGTTTTTCAAGAATTTATGCGCCATCTGGTCGTTCACCATACCCTGGAAGAAAAATACTTTTACGATATTTTGCAAACCGTCCCGGAGGCTGAACACGAGGCGTTGGAGGCGGTCAACGAACACCACATTATAGAACTCATCATCAAGGATGCAGAGGGATTTCCAAACGAACACGAACATTTTCCAGTTAAAATCGAAGGCCTGGGGGAATATACAACGCATCATTTAGATGAAGAGGAGGCTGATATATTTCCGATGTCACAGAGTGTGATTCCGCCTGAAGATCTTGAAACACTTGGCAAACTTTTTACCGAAGCCAAGGATAACGCCTTAAACGTCAAAGTTCCGGAGGTTCCCGGCGCAATCGCAAACCGTGCTGCCAAGTACGATAAAGCGCCTAAGGCCAAAGTGGCCAGCACTGCCACCAGCACCGCTATGGGGCTGGGCATCGGCGGTCTAAAAACTTGACCGGTGTGTCGCTGCAAATCATTACCGTAATCAATGAAAGGAGATCTAATGGATATATTAAAAAGAGAATTGGCGCCGATACCCGCTGAAGCCTGGATCGAAATAGACGAACAGGCCGTAAGCAGTTTAAAAGCCATGCTTTCAGCCCGACAGGTGGTTGATGTTAGCGGTCCGATGGGGACCGATTTTCCCGGTGTACCGGAAGGCCGCCTGGAATTTCCTAAAAAACAGCCCAAAGGAGGTGTTTCCTGTGGCATTCACAAGGTGCACCATCTTGTTGAAACCCGGATACCGTTTGAGCTGGATATCAAGGAATTGGACAGTGTGGTTCGGGGCGCCAAAGATGTCAATCTTGGCAATTTGGAAGACGCTGCCCGCAAGATCGCATTGTTTGAAGAACAGGTCGTTTACCATGGATTACCGGAGGCCAATATCAAGGGATTGGCACTTTGTTCACAGGGGGAATGCCTGACAGTGGAATCAAAACCCGAACAATTGCTGGAGGCGGTTGCCGAGGGCATTACCGTTTTCGCCGGGCGCTCCATCGAGGGACCTTATTCTTTTGTCATAGGACCGAAGCTATGGAAGGTCATGTCGGCCACGCTGCAAGGCTATCCTGTTAAGATGCAGGCTGAAAATATCCTCAACGGCAAGGTCGTTCTAAGTCCCTACCTGACCGGCAAATATGCAAACGAGGCTTTTATGTTGTCGCAGCGCGGCGGTGACTTGGAACTCATTTTAGGCCAGGATCTGGCAGTGGGATATGAGTCACACACGACCGACGCGGTAAAACTGTATTACACCGAGTCCTTTACCTTTCGGATTCTTGAGCCGGCTGCTGTAATCCACTTTCAGTCAGGCAAATAAGCACATTTTACGAAACTGACAGCGCAACCGTGAAAACCCAAAAATAGTCGGATGTCCGCTACCAGGTTAATCGATTGCAGCGTTTTTGCGCTGTCAAGAAATACGGGGATGAATTAGGTCATACTATACTGTTCAGAGGGCCCTGAGTCACCTGCGTAACCCCCGGCCCCTTTGCGCTGGATATTGCCTGCGGCAAAGGCACGGTTGTGACTGAAAAGATAAGACAATTATTCAGCCGGTAATCGACGGGTTGTCCTGCGATTATTAGAGACACAGTTGATCGATTCGAATGCAGTTAAAACTGCTAATAAATTCTATGGGAGGTATTTATGAATGCTAATGTTTTTACAGTGTCAGTTGAAGGGTTTGAAATAGTCAATCACATTCTAACACTCGGGTACGCTTCGATGGCAGCCGCATTGCTGTTTTTTATCCTCACCAAAAACAACTGCCTGCCAAAGTATCGGATGTCTTCGGTCATATCGGTTGTCGTCATGGTATCGGCATTTCTGCTTTTGTTCATCCAGAAAGAAAGCTGGACGGCCGCGTATGCGTTTAATGGTCAGGCCTATGCACTGAAGCCCGGGGCGGACCTGTTCACAAACGGCTACCGGTACCTGAATTGGCTTATCGATGTACCCATGTTGTTGATCCAGATACTGTTTGTTGCCGAGATAGTCGGGACCGAACGCGCAAAATACATAACCCGATTTTCCTTTTCGGGTTGTCTGATGATCATACTCGGTTACATCGGCCAATTTTACGAGCCTGGCCGGATCAATGAGAATGTTTTCTGGTGGGCTTTTTGGGGATTTGTCTCAACGCTATTCTTTATTTATGTGTTGGTCCTCATCACCAGGGTGATCAATGACGGCAAGGCCCATATGGAAGGATCCCCGCGCAAGATATTCGGAGCGATTCTTCCGCTTTTCTATATTGCCTGGTGGCTCTACCCGATAGCCTATACAGCACCGATCTTATTGCAGGCCGGTGTTTCCTATGAGATCACCATCGTGAGCCAGCAGGTTATCTATACTATTGCAGATATCGCTTCCAAGGTCATCTATGGCATTATGCTGACGGTGACTGCCTCGATGCTGAGCGAGAAGCAAGGTTTCGCCATTGCATGAGAATTAAGAGGCATAGCCGATGAGCTGCTAAGTAAACCTGAGTTCATCCGGGTGACAAGTTGAAAATACGACTATCCTTTTCTGTTTTTCAGCCGAGTGGAAAGCTGCGAGCATGACTTTGACAATGTGCCATCGCGATACTGACAATGCGCTTCATGCTGTTGTTGTGGGGGCCGGATTCGGCGGAATGGCTTCGGCTTTAAGGCTTCGGGCGTTAGGGTATCGAGTCACCCTCATCGATCGGATGAAGCGCATGGGAGGGCGTGCGCAGGTTTTTAAAAAGAACGGCTTCACATACGACGCCGGCCCTACTGTGATAACGGCGCCGTTTTTGTTCGAGGAGCTGTTCTCGCTTTTTAACGAAGACCTTTATGATTATGTCGATCTGAGGCCGCTTGATCCATGGTATCGTATCGTGTTTTCGGATCGGAGGGAATTCAACTACGGTGGAACGGTTGAGGACACGCTTAAAGAAATTGAGCGATTTAGTCCGGGTGACCGTGAAGGGTACCTGCGATTACTTGATATGTCGCGCAGGATTTTCGACGTCGGCTTTGACCAACTGGGCGATCGTCCCTTTCATCGCTTTACAGACATGATTGCTCAAGTGCCCAAGCTTATACGCCTTCAAAGTTACCAAAGCGTGTACGGGATGGTATCACGCTATGTCAAGGACCCTTACCTGCGCCAAATATTCAGTATCCACCCTCTGCTGGTCGGCGGCAATCCGTTCGACACAACTTCAATATACACCCTGATACACTACCTTGAAAGGCGATGGGGCATACATTACTGCATGGGGGGGATGGGCTTTTTGATTGATGCGCTTGGCGACTTGATGCGCCGCCAAGGTATCCACTTGCGGCTCGGTACGACTGTTGAGCGAATTGTGAATAAAAATCAACATGCGAGCGGGGTCATCATTGAGAATGACGGGCAGTTGCGGTCCGATATTGTCGTCATGAATGCGGATCCACCATATGTCTACACGCGTATGATGCCGGAAGGCCACGATAGTCCCGTAATCGATCGTCGCATCAAACATATGACTTACTCTATGGGCTTATTCGTACTTTATTTTGGAACTTCCCGCAGGTACGATGAGATAGCGCATCATACGATCTGGCTGGGACCACGGTTCAAGGGGCTACTGAAGGATGTTTTTGCCCACAAGCATCTGGCAGACGATTTCAGCCTCTATCTTCACCGTCCCTCCGCAACGGACGCGACCATGGCGCCAAAAGGATGCGACAGTTTCTATGTTCTATCTCCGGTACCGAATCTTAAAAGCGGAATAGATTGGAGGCGCGTGGGCGACAGGTATCGGGACCGTATATTTGAGACCCTGGAATCGCATTTGCTTCCGGGCCTGAAACGCCACATCGTCCACTCATTTTACATGACACCTCTTGACTTTGAGCGCGATTATCTCTCCCTGTGGGGAAGCGGTTTTTCCATAGCGCCCATATTTACCCAATCGGCTTGGTTCCGATTTCATAATAAAAATAAGCGGCTAAAGGGCTTGTATTTTGTCGGCGCCGGTACCCACCCCGGCGCCGGCCTGCCCGGTGTGCTCTGCTCGGCCAAGGTTTTACAGAACGTGATTGATCATCAGCATATGTGACATGTGTCAGAATAAAAAGAAAGGTATCATCAATGGAAAGCCACTCATGTGCGGCACCCTATAGTAAAATCAATCATCAGAGCAGCGCCCGAAAAACAATGGCGCGCCATGCCAAAAGCTTTACCTGGGCTGCTGGTCTGTTTCCTCGCCAGACGGCTGCAGACGTAGCCGTTTTATATGCATTCTGCCGATACGTAGATGATATCGCCGACCATCAAACAGCGTATGTTGCCAGGCACAAACTAAGTAACATCCGAACTGATCTAAACGCCGCCTTCAGTTGCCAGCCGGATGTGCAGGCTTTCATCGATTTGGCGCAACGAATTCGAATAGACTCCCGGCTTCCGCAAATACTGGTTGAAGCAATCAAATCCGATACCGGCAATGTTAGAGTAACTTCCTGGGATGATCTAGTGCGCTATGCCTATGGTGTGGCATCTACAGTGGGCTTGATGATGTGCAGCGTCATGAGGGTCAAGGACCCGGCTGCCCTGCCGTTTGCCGTCGATTTGGGCATCGCGATGCAATTGACCAATATTGCAAGGGACGTCGTCGATGATGCCCGCAACGACCGCATTTATATGCCGCATGAAATGCTGGGAATAGATGTCGAGCCGCAACACATTTTAAGTGGCGAGCCCAATATCAGGTGGCGAGTCGCCAATGCCAGAGAACAGCTTCTTGACCGTGCTGCTCGATATTATCGAAGCGCTGATAGAGGCATTCGATTCATCCCGGTTCAGGCGCGTTTAGCGGTGATCACAGCTGCACGTCTTTACGAAGCCATTGGCCCGCAAATTCGGGCCGAATCTACCTGGGGTAGCAGGGCTTTTGTCAGGGATTCGAAGAAAATATGGCGAACCCTATGCGCTGTCGGCAGCGTGCTGTTCAACCCGCTTTACTGGAATGCCGGTCATCAACCGGATCATGATTTAAAATTACACCGGGCGCTTAAAGGTCTGCCCGGAACCCATAGAGGCCTTTGATGGAAACGGTTTATGATTATGCCATTGTCGGTGCGGGTTGCTCCGGTCTGTCGCTGGCCGTCGAACTGGTTCATGCATTATCCGGCGATCGGCGCATTGCGGTGTTCGAACCACGCCAGTCGTATCCTCTTGACCGCGTCTGGTGCTTCTGGAAAACCACAATGCACCGGTTTTCGCAAGCTATCGGTTATGAGTGGGGCCAATGGAAGGTTCGGTTCAACGGCCATGAAGTGATCCAGGCATCCTCGCACTTTCCGTATCAGTATCTGCCCGGCGACGCCTTTTACGCAGCTGCATTGGAGACCATCGACCGGTTTCCATCGGCCGATCTTTTCCTTCAAACGGCTGTAACGGATATTGTTGAAAATAAGAGTGATGTCGGCATCTCGACAAACAGGGGTGCCTTTAGAGCAAAGGTCGTGTTTGATGGCAGAAATGATGTCAATCAACTGCTAAATTTGGGAAGTCTTTTACAACATTACACCGGTCAAAAAATACAAGCACACAGACCTGTATTCGACAACAGAACCGTCACGCTCATGGATTTCGACGTTTCACAACGGCATGGCATAACCTTTGTCTACGTCCTGCCCTTTTCAGAAAACGAAGCGCTTGTCGAACCAACCGTAATTTCTCATTTGCCGCTTGAAACCGACGTATACATTAAATTGATCAGAGATTATTTGAATGATCGCTTTGGCCTCAACGACTATGAAGTCCTGTTTCAGGAGCAGGGCGTTATTCCCATGACAGCGGAACTTTCGCCACCAAACGTGCCGACGCGTTTAATACCCATCGGCACTGCAGCCGGAATGGTCAAGGGAAGCACAGGATACGGCTTTCTTCCCATTCAAAAATGGAGTCGGTCGATTGCACAGGATATCGCTGCCGGTCGGCATCAACGGCTGCCAAAGCCACGTTCATGGCTGTCTACCTGCATGGACAGGATTTTTCTTTCATTTTTAGCGGAGCATCCATCGGAAGCGCCGGAAGTCTTTTTTCATCTTTTCCAGCGCGTGCCATCCGACCGGCTGGTGCGTTTTTTATCAGATAGGGCATCCATTATTGATATTGCTCGGGTAATCGCAGCAATGCCGAAGCGTCCTTTCATTCGTCAGGCAGGACGGATTACTCTTGCTGGAGGCGCAGCGTCGTGATCGCTCGGATGACATATCGCATTTGGTTGGCTCGCCACGCATCTGCATTTAGCTGCATTGGAATGGCCGCATTAGTCGGCAGTGCACTTTTCGGGCCCGGTTCGACCGAATTGCACTTAACGCTGCTTGTCGTTCTTCTGCCTTTTGTAGGGATTCCGCATGGGGCACTAGATTACGCCCTGGCAAGGCAGTTTCTGCAACCCCGGATCGGTAAAGGCTGGGCGCTTTACTTCGTGGCGACCTACATGCTCACTATGGCCGTTGTGCTGCTAATATGGTGGATCCATCCAACCGCCAGCTTTGTTGCATTTCTTGCCCTGACACTCTACCATTTCGGGTCGGGCGACAGTTTGGCAACACCTTCAACCCCGCTGTTGGTCCGCATCGCCGAAGTCCTTGCCCGTGGCGGGCTTGTGCTGACATTGCCGGCCGTATTCAATCGGCAGGAAATTCTGCAGCTGTTTTCATATCTAATTCTGGAGCCAGGCGCCCGGAGCGTGGTTTCAATGCTGGTCGGAATCATGCCCGTTTTTGCCGCTTGCCTGCTTGTGTGCATCACCTGGAGCGGTTTTCAATTCATTCGCTGCAAAGAGCCGCTTTTTTTGCTGCAGGCCGTCGAGCTGGCGGTTCTGGCAGCACTTTTTTCCATCCTTCCGGCCCTGCTGGCATTCGGCGTCTACTTCAGTTTTCTGCATTCGATTCGCCACATGCTCCGCCTGTCAGGTAATACCGAAACGGGCTCTGCCTTGTCGGCCATCGCCGTTATAATTCGATTGGCGCTGCCTGTCACTGCAGTGACTCTGGCATTGGGCGGATCCGTCTATTTGTTGCTTAGCGGTGTCAGCTTCGACATGCCCGAACTGGTCCGTGTCATCTTTATCGGCATCGCCAGCATGACCTACCCGCACGCGCTGGTCGTTTCGCTGGCGGAGCACGCGGGTTCCATCCCGATTCAGCGCAAGGTGCCCGTTAAAATGAAAATGGAATTACCATTACGTTAATATTTTTCCAGCCGTGCGGCGTGCTTTCTCAAAGCAGGTATCTTACATTTGAAATGTCTGGCATTTTGTCAAATCTTTACCTCTTTAACGTAGCTGTCAGCTGGGGACTTCTTCTGATCATCTGGATGGTTCAAGTAATAATATACCCCGGGTTGTTCCGAGTCAGCCCTAAGGAATTTGTGAGTTACCACTCCTGGTATGCACTCAGGATTACAGCTATTGTTCTTCCGTTAATGATCAGCGAGGTTATCTTAACAGTTGGATGGCTAATTTTAGAGCCTGTTACGATTTACTCCGCCTTTGCTGCTACGTTTGTTTTTTTCATCTGGCTATCAACCTTCACGTTGCAGGTTCCTATTCACAAACAGCTTCAATCGGGCAAAGATATAATGCTCATCAGAAGATTGGTGAATTCGAATTGGATTCGAACATTTGCGTGGAGCATGAAAGCTGTTGTCGTGACAATCGCTGCCAGTAAGACTTTGTGGTAAAAAGATCCTTGATTCGTAACGAGGCCTCTGTGGCCACAAACGTGAAAATTTTGTATATGTGTCATTGTTTAATCCATAAAAGCAATTGCGATAATTAGAGCAGGTATTTGCCCAAATACCGCTACCAACCCTGTGATATCAATTTGAAAAATGTATTTTATCCAAGTTTGTTTTATGGCAAGCTCCGGCTCCGAAATCGTGCCAAAATTCGTTCCGATACTCTGGATATCAAAGCCTTATCCGAACCGTGGTTATTCCCAATGTAACGCAACCTGTACATGAAGTAGGAAAACGATGGACTCTTTGACCCAGCTGACATTTGGAGCCGCATGCGGAGAGGCAGTCCTTGGTAAAAAGATCGGGAGGAAGGCCCTTGTGTGGGGTGCAGTCTTGGGAACGTTACCTGATCTGGATGTTTTTATCCCCCTCGGCGGGCCGGTGAATGACTTTGTATACCACCGAGGCTTCAGCCATTCTCTTATTCTCCTGGCCCTTTTATCGCCGATGATAGCCTGGCTGATTGCGAATGTTCATCCTGACACGAAGCGGTATTATCGCCGATGGGTTCTGCTGTGCTTCCTTGTACTGGAAGCCAGTGTGCTTTTGGATCTGCTGACTATCTACGGGACGCAAATCTTTTGGCCTTTTGACACCACGCCTATGGCAGTCCCGATTCTATTCATCATTGACCCCCTTTTTACTCTACCGATATTATCGGGCGTACTAGCGGCGCTGGTGTTAAAAAGATCTAGTACTTTAGGGCATCGACTCAATATGGTTGGACTGGTTCTCAGTCTGGCCTACTTAGTTTGGGCGTTTAGCGCCGCGGAATTTGTCGAACGCAGGGTGACTGAAAAGCTTGCTCGCCAGGGGGTGGCCTATTCCCAGTTCATATCCTCCCCGGCGCCATTCAACACTTTGCTATGGCGGGTGGTGGGCATCGACAAAGACCGGTATTTCGAAACCTATTTTTCACTATTCGATCGGAAGACACCGTTGTTCGTTGATTTTTACCCCAGAAACTTGGCATTGATGGCTGGAATAGAAGAACACCCTCCAATTGTCAAACTGAAAAGGTTCACCAGGGGGTATTATGCCTTTTCAACCGTGGGCGAGTATGTAGCCATGACCGATTTGCGCATGGGTTCGGCACCCGATTATGTTTTTCGATTCAAGGTTGCCAGGTTGAACGATTCGCATCCTACCCCAATTGACGATGAGAGGCTGAAAACCACCCAGGATTGGCGGGGTTTGGTTTGGGTATGGGCAAGAATTTGGAACCCTATACCCTAAAACACTTTCCGGGAATTTTGGGTACGTCTTTTGATAATTTAGTCACCTGGGAGACTCCAGTTTTGATCCCATATTTTAGGATTGGTTAACGAAATGTGAAAAATAGCTTATTTCTAGATTTCGGCTATCTATACGTAATCTGACTGCTGCAGAAAATTTTTTGATTTTGTTTAGAAACCCAGCAAAATAATTACCTTTTTAAGATCCTCTGGGCAGTGTGCCGGCTATTCCCAGTCCAGCAGCCGCTGTTGGCCCTCCAGTTTGCGGATTTCGGTCAGGTCCTGGCTGACCTCCAGGCATCCCCGGTAGTAGCCGTCGGCATCCCGCACCGCAAAGTAGCGAATGTAAATGAACTTTCCGCCCAGCTCGATCCAGAATTCGGCGGTATCGCGGGAGCCGGATTTAAAGGCATCCAGGATCTGGTTGACCAGATGGACGCTTTTGGGCGGGTGGCAATTGCGCACCTCGCGGCCGATAATGGCCGGGCTGCGCGGAAAAATACGCTCGGGCCCTTCGGAGTAATAGGCCACCCGGTCGTTTTCATCGACGAAGGTCAAGTCCACCGGCAGGTGGGTGAGCATCAGGTTGATCTGCTCCAGGGCCATGTGTCCGGTGTCCAGGCCCAGGGCCCCGGCAACATCTTCAACGACCGCTTGCGGCTCGGGAGCAGGCGCTTCGGTTTCCTGAATGATACCTTCGGGCCAGCCCGTATCCGGCACCACCCAGGCAAAACCGATATCAGCCTCACCTTCTTTGACCCTGACCCATTCCTGGTCGGATAGCATATCCAGACTGGCCGGATACAGAATGTGCTCCTCTTTGTAGATCATATCCCGGATGGCCAGGATGGCTTCTTTGAGCGGCGCGATGGTGCCCTCGGGATCGGATTGGGCAAATGCTTCCCGGGCCTGCTTGAGGCTGGCGCGGATATCGTCGTGAATAGACCACATTACCTGGGAGGGACCGGTAAAATGATGGGCTTCCAGCATCGGAAAAAGCTGGTTCTCCTTGCGGGTGTAATGGGTATTGATCTCGGATAAGCGATCGATGAGGGCGTCCAGGGCCTGGCTGTTTTCCGAAAAGGCTTCGGGAGCGGGCGGGTGCCCGATGCGCCCCAGAAGCATGCTGGTTTCAGACATGATTTTTTCCGATGCGCGATTTTCCTTCATATACGTGTGAATCGGATGCCCCAGCGGGGGATCGGGCCGGTCCTGCTCTTCCAATGCCTCTTTGAATATTTCTACGTGAACGTCGCACAGGCGTTTGATCTCTTCAGCGGGCAGGCCCTCATCCATCAGGGCCTGTTCCATCTGGGCAATTTCGGTGGCTTCCACCCCCTTGACCAATTCGCTGAATCTTTGTTTGAGGACCGCCATGTCTTCGCCGGCGTGCAGGGCTTTGATAATTTTTTTGAGCGCCTGCTGCTTTTCTTCCGGATCGCTGCTACCGCTGTCGGCTCCGTCTGGCGTCTGTTCGACTGAGATGGTGGCCTTGCCCGCCTGCCGGTCTATTTCCTTTGTCAGAGTTGCTACAAATTCATCCGGATCTAAGCCTCCGATACCGGCGACTTTGCCGAGGGTTGCAACCTTACCGATGGTTTTGCGCATAATCGGATTTTTGAGACCCTTAAATTTGGGCGACAATGACACCAAAAAATCTTCCAAAAACGGGTATTTTTTCAGCAAATCATTGATCTTGGTATTGGCGCTGATTCCCATGGCTAAATCTCCTCTCCAGAATTTGTTACCCAAAAGTTTAAAGAACATCCAATGATAAGTAAAATAGTGTTGTCTTTAGATAACTGTAATAAGTCGCTTACTCGAATTGCGATCGGACTCCAGTTATCCGACAATCTGTGTCTGTTATAGACGCTGCTGCTCATAATTATCAACAAAATTGCGCGCTGAACATTTCACACGACTTAATCGTGTATTATATTCAGTAGAAAGCAAGCAGGAGGTTAAGATGGCCATCGAAGTAATGATTAAAAGAAAGGTCAAACAAGGACGTCAGGCTAAAGAGTTGGTCCCGCTGATTATGCACCTCAGAGCCCTTGCCACCTATCAACCCGGCTACATCTCCGGTACCACATTAAACAATCTGGAAAAGCCCGATGAATGCCTGGTGGTCAGCAGATGGGAGTCGATTGACGATTGGAATCGATGGCGACATAGCTCCCAAAGATTAGAAATTGAACAAAAGATAGAGATGCTTATAGGTGAGCAGGCCGAATATAATCTGTATGCCCCCATGGTTGCCCACACACATCCGGGGTAGCCATTCAAAAAAAAGCTGACAGCTGAATACAGCCATCATTTACTGTTCGACAGGTTATCAAACGGAAAAATAAGCAGTTGACAAGATTTTATTCGGTTATGTAGTATGTCACTGTGTGGCAGCCTTGACCTGGGACAGAAGGTGCCTATCGATCTGAGCCAGCTTTAATTATCGTTCCTCGCTAATTTGTTACAATTTTTGCAAACACTATTCGTTGCCACAACCTGTATGCCGTCCTGGAAAGATTGTCTACATCGCTAACATAGAAGAGGGAGGGACCAAATCATGCCTGTCAAATTTAATCAGTATTGGTCAGTCGACTTTGATAAAACCAAGGATTACCAAAAGTTTATCATCCGCAAATTCATTCCCGGAATGAATAAACTGGGACTTCATATTGTTGCCGGCTGGACAGTTCTGGTTGGCGGCAGCAATGATATATTTCTCGAAGGCATCAGCAACGATTTGGACCAGTTAGAAAACGCCCTGCGAGATAAACAATACAGGGAGCTGATTGACGACCTGCAAAATTACGTTCGCAATTACAAAACAAAAGTTCTGGTCGGTACCGGTAAAAAGGATGATTATTCCAAGGATGTAAAGGCCAATACGGTTAAATTTAACCAGGGTTGGAATATTATCAGTAAAACCAAAGATCAATACGAAGAATATGTTATCCAGACGTTCTATCCATGCCTGGAAGAACTGGGTATTCAAGTGGCCAGCGAATGGGAGGTCTTTATCGGAGAAGGGCCGCACATTTTATGTGAGGGTCGCTCCCAGGATATTGATACCACCACTTTAATCAGCAATCTGCGGAGTGAGAAATTCCAACAAGCCAAACACGGTTTGAGGCAGTTTATCGAGAATTATCAAAGCCGTATTTTTATCTTGCACATTCAAAAGATCATCGGTTACAAATCCGCCAGCTATCAGATGATTTCCTTTTAAAAAACAATATTAAAATTCATCGCCTTAGATAATAAAAGCCTGTGATTTAAAATTATTATCTTAAATCATAGGCTTTTGTATATGAACCGATTTTCAATGGAGTAGCAGTGTTGAGCCCATCTCACCTTATTGCCGTCTTTCATAGCGCTGCTCTATGATCAGCGCCGGTTTGAGCAGCAGCGAGACCACAAAAATTCCCAGGGCCAAAATGCCCAGTGTTATGCTGACCTCCACCCAGCTGGGCGCGTAATTCACCACCTCCCCCAGCGGCGATGGCACCAAACCGGGTACGATCAAGCCGATGCCTTTTTCGATCCAGATACCGAAAAAGAGCAACGCACAGGCCGGCACCAGGATTTTGGGATTATTCCTGCCCGGGT
>JAHEIW010000300.1 GCA_024639185.1 Deltaproteobacteria bacterium
GACCAACAGTTCACTGAGCCTGTCAACAATTTCATCCATGTTTCGATCGTGCTCCCATTTTTCATATCGATTCATCATAACATTCTCCTTAAAGCATAGTAGGTTAAAAGATTTCCGTAGCGGCCAGTTGCACATGTTCGGCATTGACCATTGACTTATTGCTGGCAGCCGCGGCGATAAGTGCCCCTCTTGCCAGATGATTGGCTTTTCTGAACAGGCCACCGGAGCCCTGATGGATGGCGGTCAAAGCGGGCTGATCAAACAGATTATGTTCGACGCCGGCAATAGCCAGGCGATGCTCAAGATAGGTATTCATTGCATCGAGTGTGGTTGCCTGTAGATGACTGCGGGCTACGATTCTTGATGCCAGCGGTTGGGAAGAGCGGTACGAGAGCTTATCGACCAGGTTGTTTTGTCCGGCTAAAATCATAGGCAGATACGGTTTGGAGTCTTTTTCGAACTGGCAGATGGTATGTAGTTCGGCGAACACCTCCAGGCGCATCAAAGAGGCTTCGTCGACAACCAGCACGACCTTGAGTTTTTTGTCCAATACCAGATCGGTGATTTCTTTTTTAATCAACCGGCACATGATGGTTTTCGAGTTGCTGTTGCGATGGATGGAAAGTTCACTTAACATTTGTCTGTAGAATTCCATGATCGAACCTGATGAGGCAGTGATATAGATGCTTTTGTACTCGGAAGGGTGTAGGTGGCCCTGGGCATATCTGACGGCCGTTGATTTACCGCTGCCCACCTCTCCGGTGACCAGTCCCACAGCACCCAGCCGAGTCACATAATCAAAGCGGGTTTTCACATCGACAAGTTGTTCGGTTTGAAGGATATCTTTAATGGCGATATCGGTGCCGAACGGTTCTTTTTTTAAACCAAAAAAACTGCGGTAATTTTCATTCATGATGGTGTTGTCCTTTTTGCAGAAAGCAATTTTCCACCCTGGTATGTACTCGAGTTGTCGCTTTCGATTTGAGGGTTGTTGTTTTTATCTCTTTTAACCCGGCAGTTGACGTGAAGATCTACCAGGCGGATCATCCCGAAGCTTTTATTCTGATATTTGATTTCGACGGTTTGCGGCTCACTGTCATGATAAAGCAGTTCAACGCGCTTTGAGATTAGCGCAACCGGTGCTTCATACAATCTGCCGTTGAGGGTGACGCAGCGGTCTTTAGAGACGGTTCTTCGGGCCACTTTCCTGAAGTGATCTTTGAGGTTGGCCGGTGCGCTTCGTAAACAGTGCATTTTTGCCGTGAAGCGTTCAAAAGGGGTTTGGCCTGTGGCAGAGTGTACTTTTTCATGGTAACTTTCGATTATCCAGCGTGTCAAAGCCTGATTGAGTTGGTCCAGACCACTGCCTTTAAACAGGGGAAGAAAGCTGCTGCGGACGGTTTTAAACCATCTTTCGATCTTACCTTTTCCCTGAGGCATGTACGGCTTGGCGTGAATCAGGCTGATGGATAGAGACGCTGCGATGTATTCAAGGTGTTTACTGCGAAAGGCAGCGCCGTTATCCACATACAACTTTCTGGGAAGACCACGGGCGGCAATGGCGTCTTCAAAGGCGACAAGATATGATGCCAGTTTTTCCGACAGGTAAAAGCGGGCATGTACAATCAGCCGGCTGTGATCATCGATGATGGCGATCAGGTAGGTTTTTCGCATCTTGCCGTTCACATCGACTTTAGGGCCGTGCATCACGTCCGATTGCCACAGATCGTTTGGCAGCTCGGCTTCAAACTTGCGTCGGTCAACCGGTTTTTTCATCTGGGCTGCCATCAGGTTTTGCTGATGCAAAAATCGATAAACCGTCGAGTTGTTGAGCACAATACCGGGGGTCACCCGGTTTTGCCGTCTCATTTGTTCAACAAGCTGAGGAACAGTCAGTGCCGGCATTTGCAATCTTAACTCGATCAAAGACAGGCAAGTCTCTTCATCCATTGCTCTGGCTTTACCCTGATCGCAGCGGTCCTTGGGGTACAAGGATTTTAAATCGCCGCCACTGTCACGATAAACGCGACACCATCGCCGGATCGTGCCTTTACTAATGCTGGTTTTCTCTGAAAAGGGAATTTGCCATTTTCGGTCGCACTTTTCCCGCATCAGGCGTCTTTTCTCGGGCCGGCTCATATGAGTGGCGTTGACAAAGTCGCCGATCACGGCGAATCGGAATACCGCCACCTGCATTTTTTCATCTTCGGTCATAATTTACCTCCTTTTTGGATTTTTTTCTGTCTTATCCCAAAAAAAAGGTGATAAAAATGACACTGTTCGGTGGGGTGAGTGGAAAATGCACAGACCGGCGGATTAAATGCAACGGCTCACCGGGACCTGGCCCAGTTGCAAAAGGCGATCAAAGCCGGCCACGACACCGCCAACCCAGACTCCTGTCAGATAGGCGTTGAGCCTTTTTTTCAACGCCCTGTACCAATGACATTGGCGGCTTCGGCTAATGCCGGGTAACCATCGATTCATTATTGATTTCGATGTGATGCTCGATCGGATTGTTTCAATCGAAGCCTGGAAGCGTTTAAAATAGCCTTTAGGCCGCAGCCGGATGACACACCCACAATCCGGACACCGATAAAGTTTGAGCACCAGTGGGCGTTTGTATCCATCAAAAATAGCTTCGGCAAAACCATGACCCCACAGCCGCTGACTGTTGCAGCATGGGCAGTTGTCCGGCTTTTGCCAGGGATAATCGCGTCCCTTTTCAAAAAGATCCTTGAGTTTAACAGCAAAAAACATTACCATTTTACCATTCCTTGTGGGCCCGGGCAGGCCCACTTGCTTTGGTGAGGGCGGCACAGGCTTGCTCTTTTCGCTGCGCCGCCCTTGCTTTTTAAAATAAAAAAAGGCCTCATTTCTGAGACCCATTTAATCTGATAAACACCTTCTGCTTGTCAATCGATTCTAAAAAATCTCCTCTCTACAAAACCAAATAATCTACGAGCTTAGAATCAGCTTCTAACAGGCGTTGCTGGTGCTCTTATTGAGGCAAAAAACAGAAGAGCGGACATATCTGTATTTGTAGTTCACGAGTTTATATCAAAAGCTGTTGATTATAAAAAAATCGAACAGAACTCAGAGGATTTTAAATACTTTGTCCAGATTTTATCGGGAAAGACTGATTTGCGAATACAATTAGATGAGTTAATTGAAATTGAAGGTGTCCCTGGTGGTGAATTTGTCCCAGGCGACATGAAAATTTTGATTGGTAAAACCAAAGTGGAAGTAATTTAGAAACCAAATCATAATTCGAGTTATTAATAAATATGAATACAGGCGATTAGTTTTACTCCGTTTCTCTCAAAATTTCACCCGTAAGGACTAGGACGTTTTCTT
>JAHEIW010000301.1 GCA_024639185.1 Deltaproteobacteria bacterium
CAACAACTATCAAATTAATACTAAAATGCTGGATAATGCCCATTGCAGCAGTAGCAAAGTCCCAGCGCTTATAACAATTCAACGTCGGTTTGTTTTTCCTTCCGCACAGGCTGCCCGTATTTATTGCGATCAGTTGAATGAACGACAATGTCCCGAATCTGAATACCTTGGAGAATGCGTAAAGGCACATCAACGCCTGCTTTGCCAAGGGCCCAGACCTTTCGGTAAAAATCCGCCATCCCATGCACATCCTGATTATTAACGGCAAGAATGATATCGCCGGCCTTGATTTCGGCCTTTTCAGAGGGACTGCCTGATACAACGCGCTCTACAACTAAGCGCCCGTATAATTCTTGCGTCCTAACACCGAGCCAAGGTCGTGATGGTAGTTTGGACCTCCCTGCAAGCTTCAGATCACTGAGAATTGGTTTCAACAAATCGATGGGCACGAACATGTTTGTTGGCATTAATCCCAGATCCGCAATCCTAAGCTGGGAGAACAAATACCCGATGCCAACTAGGTGGCCATTGCGATCAATAAGAGCGGCACCACTGAATCGTTCAATCGGAGGGGCTGTAAATATAGCATTCTCCAGAAGATACTCCCACGGACCGGCAAATTCTTTCCGTGCAACCACTCTGACCCCCTGGACTGCGCCCTTGTTCCCATAGCTCACAGCTAAAACCGGGTCTCCCTCTTTAAGTTCTAATGAATTGCCCAGTGGCATGGGTGTCACTTGTATTGGCGAAGTTGCCCGCAGCAGACCAAAGCCGGTATTACGGTCATAACCGACAACAGTCGCTTTGGCTGTTTTATGATCTTTTCCGACTATTTCAATTGTATCAGCCTCGATCGTCTGGAAACCGATGGTCAGGATATGTCCGGCTTTATCGATGACAACACCACTTGCCACCCGATTTGTCCCAAATCTTTCTGCAGTGCGGGCATTTTCAGGCACCGAGATTCGAACCTCAACAATAGCATCCAAGGATTTTTCTGTTCCTTGTTCCGCATGGACAGTAGCCGAAAAGGTGGCTAAAAAAACGAGGAGAATATTCATATAAATTTTTTTCATAAAACCCTCCCTTTCGAGGGCGAATCATTAACACGTCATGTCTTGAAGGATTGTTGCCCGTCAAAGATGAAGCTTAATACCAAGTTTCTTTTAAAATAGTGAGATTCTAATATGATTGAGTTCAATGCGTCAGCGCATAAACCAGATAATTGATCCCAAGTCGCTATGCGAGGTTAGCGTATTTTGTAGGGTAATCAGCATTGTAGGTATGTTCCCAACCATCTCCCATATCTGAATTCCAGTTGAACAGATTTTTGAATGTGTTGATACAAACCATTGCTGCAGCGTCGTTACGCGCTTAATAGACCAGGTAATTCTGCAAGTGTTTTGATTTCAATATCCGGTTGAAACGGCAAACGTTCAGGCCGCTGGGCAAACCTGTTTATCCATGCGACGCAAAAGCCGAAGGCGGTCGCACCGGAAGCATCCCAGGCGTTGGCCGATAAAAAGACAATCTCTGCCGCCGTTAATCCAAGCCGATCGATCGCCAGCTGGTAAACAGTCGGGTCTGGTTTAAAAATTCCGACCATTTCAACCGACAAGATTGTCTGGACCAAATTTTCCAACCCGCTGCTTTTAACCACAGCCTCTAGCATGGACGGTGAACCGTTAGAAAGAATCGCTATCTGCCGGCCACTGTCTTTTAATTTTACCAGAGTATCCGGGACCTCGGGATAGCATTCCAGCTCTAGATAGGCTTCAATAAGCTCATTTCTCAATTGTTTGTCTGTGATATTATAAACATCCAGTGCGTAATCGAGAGCATCCTGGGTGACCTGCCAAAAATCGGCATGCTTTTTCATCAAACTGCGAAGCCAGGTATATTCAAGCTGCTTGGTGCGCCAGATTTTTGATACCTGGTCGGCGACGTCGCCAAGGCGTTGATCATATTTTCCAACAGCGGAATGGACATCAAACAACGTTCCATAAGCATCAAAAACACAGGCTTTTATATTCGGAAACGGAGATTCTTGCGGCACTACGTACCTCCATTTTTAGAGTAACCTCAAGCGAGTGATAAATCGATTGGGAGTTATTGGTTATTTGTTAACTTGGGTTTTCTGGATACCCAGATTGTGTTATTTGGCCAAAACATGAGATTTCGATTGTCCACTGAATGATGTTGAATCCTTCCAAGGTGTATCCATGTGTGTGGTGGAAATAGAAAGTGATCAAAATCGTTGACGTCGATTGCCCAAAGATCCCCACATTGTTCACCCTCAATATCTCGAACGACGACGTACTGTCCATTTTTCACAACAATTGACCGACCATGGCTGCCGGGCACAGTCAGTCGTCTGGCGCTATTAATTTTCTTTCTAAGCATTGGTTTCTCTCTCACATCGGATGGTGGTGCTATGCCCGTAGATGTTAGTGATGCTACCCTCCTGTTTTTCTATTCAGCAATTTTATAACGGACGATGCGATTGTTGTACGTATCAGATATCCACACGTCCTTGCCAAGCACGGCAATGCCCTCTGGTTTATTCAGTTGTCCCGGCTCGTTACCCGGTTTGCCCGAGCCGATAGTTCCCAGCAGCTCATAGTCCATTCCAATTACTTTCACCATGTGAGCGTTTTTATCCGCTACATAGAGGCGGCCGGCTTCGTCGTAGACGGCGTAGCGTGGACCATTGAAGTTATATGGGGCGCCGGATAAGGTCTTCATGATTTGCATATCGGGGCTCACGAACAGCAGGCGGTCATTGTTAGAATCCACAATCAGTATATTACCGGCATCGTCTGTTTCAACGTCATGAGGACCGGACATATCGCTTAGGGCCGACACCTTGATACCGTTTTCAAAGGTCACCAAGTTGTCGGAATAGGCACCGGTTACATATACACGATCACCTGCATAAGCCGCAACACCCTCAGGTCTCCTAAAACCTCCCTTAATGACAGCCACACGCTCGCTTCGGGTACCGTTCACTGTGTACAAGACAACACGGTCGTTTCCGGTGTCAGCAACCAGCAGCCGGCCTTTGCGGTCAAAGGCAGCGTCATGAGGTTCCGAGAGTTCCGACTCACCGATCGAACCAATCAATTTCAGTGTGTCCGGGTCAAGCACCGCGATTCGATCATTGCCGTTATCGGCCACGTAAAGATAGCGCCCATCAGGTGACAGGGCCAGATCATGGGGCAGATTAAAAGACGCTTCGCTGGCCATGATAAACTCGCTCTTTAACGCCTCGGCCGGCGATACTAGCAATACGGTCATGATGGCATACAGTATGCGCATTCTTTTTTTATTTTTCTCCTCAAGCAATAATGG
>JAHEIW010000302.1 GCA_024639185.1 Deltaproteobacteria bacterium
ATTTCACTGGCAGTGGCGTCGGCAATATGCAGCAGGGGGATGCGGATAGCCGCTTCTATCCGGGCGGCCACGTTGTGCATGGTATTGGTGCAGATCAGCAAAAAGTCAGCGCCGGCGGCTTCCACCTGACGCGCTTTGCGGGCCAGAATGTCACCGGCTGCCGCCCAGTCGCCTTTGTGCTGCAGCGTCTCTATTTCCTGAAAATCCACGCTGACCATGGCAATCGGGGCCGAGTGCAGTCCGCCGCGTATCCGTTTGGTCTCTTCGTTGATCCAGCGATAATAAAGCCCGGTGCTCTCCCAGCTCATGCCGCCGAGTAAGCCAATGGTTTTCATATGCGCTGTTTCCTCATCTTGGTCGTCTTATAGGTTAGCGGCCTAATATCAGTGTATTTTTGCATTTCCAGGTTTTTCCATCAGCGCTGCTTACTGTCTGTTGGCGCCCTTGATGTCATTAACTTCCAACAGTGTCATACCGGCCACCAGCGCCCGATGATCCACCGTAGCGGTGTGCTGGGACTCAAAGCGCATGGTTAGCCCCCGCTGCGGAATAACCTTATCCATTACTTTACCGAGGACATTTTTGGGTTTGATCCGAATGGTTTCGTGCAGGGCCTCTTTTTTTATAATAGCCATCAGATCCTCGTTTGACGTCACCGCGTAACTGTCGGACTGGGCGCTCAGCAGCGTTAACCCGTATTTTAACACTTTAAAGTTCATCTTATCAGAGACCCTTGATGTGGTTGTCAACACCTGCCAATGATTGTATCATGCATCATGCTTTCGTGCCGGATTTTTCCACCAAACGGTGCTAATATACAAGCGGTATCAGTTTCTTGGTCTTGCTGGCGTATTGTCTAAACGCGTCTTTATACTTTGTTTCAAGATACCGATCGAGCGACGGGATGATATTGAAGATAAAATTTGCCGCCATGAACAAGGGGATCACCAGCAAACTGAGGCGGGCCGCGATTATGACAAATCCGGTGAAAAGAACGAGGTCACCGAAATAATTGATATGCATCGACAGGCTGAATAATCCCTGTGTGTAGAGGTGTCCTCTATTTTCCGCTTTTGACTTCCAGACATGCCGCGCGTATTCGGAATGCGTATTGAGATAGGAGCCTGCCAGGTACAGCAAAATGCCAATGACCTCCACCATACCCACAGACTGTTCATTGTTTCCACCGACCCGGGTGAAGGCGTAAAGCACAAAGGACATAAAAACCGCGATGATGAGGGTCTCCGACCACATCCAGTGGCGTTTCTGAAAAACCCAGACGGTAATCATCAGTCTCACAAAGTAGATAATCAAACAAACGGCCAGGATGAGTCGTCGCAGCGGATTGCCGTTCAACTGGTATTGCTCCAACCCGATGCTCGATGGCATATAGCCGGCAATCAGCAGCCACAAACAGACAAAAAGGGTAACCAGAATGCAGCTGCTGACCAGAAATTTAGGCCAGAATGAGCTGTCATAGCGATCAATGAAAATCATTTATGCCCCTCTTCATTTCGATCGGCATGCAGTTTATCCCCCAGTTCCGAAAGGGATTCGATGGTCAAAATATCTGAATACGGTTTTTGACCATTTCGATTTAGCCATATGGCGTTCATGCCTGCCGAAATGCTTCCCTGAACATCGACATTAAAATTGTCACCAATGTGCCAGCATCCGGATGGGGGCATTCCGGCTTTTTGGCAGGCCAGCTGAAACATTTCCGGAGCAGGCTTGGTGATGCCGATTTCACCGGAAATGACGATAGTGGTAAATCGGTCGATGATGCCCAATGAATGCAGTTTTTGTTTCTGCTGGGCTGCATTACCATTGGAGATGATGCCCAGCTGAAGCCCGTTCAATTCATTTAAGCAATCCTCAACATCCGGAAACAATATCCAGCTGTTTTCATAAAAGTGAAGGTAGGTCCCGAAGATGGCATCGGCTTCAGCATCGCTCAAAGATCTTTTGCTGGCAAAAACCTGCCTGAGACGCGCGCGCCGCTGGCCCTGGAAAGACAGCTCCCCGGCCAGATAGCGCTGGATATTGTGCTCGGTTAGTTTTTGCCAGCGATCAATAAACGCCTCCACGGGTTCCTGCAGCACATCTTTGTGGAGGTCATAAAACCGGGCAGCAGCCGCACGCTCGGCAGCCGAGTTGTTCAGCAATGTTTCATCAATATCAAAAAATATCATTTGTTGTCTGCGCAAAGCTTTAGAATTGGCTGCCTCTAATAACTGTCAGACGCGATGATTATGCGATTTTGGCGGTGTTCATCGGCACCCAGCCGCAGGAGCCTTCTTTCCTTTCCACCCAGCCCCAGCCATTTAGTTCATAATGCAGAAACAAAACTTCCCCTTCAGTGGTATCTAATTCGGCGGCCGTATAATCCCGGGTGGCTATGGCCCTTTTACCATTTTGTATCTGAAGGTACTGCACCGGCGCCCAGCCCTGATTACCGTCTTTTGTCGTTACCCGGATCCAGCCTTTAAACTCGTTGTCTTTGTTTGCAATCATCAAACAATCCCCTTTTTTAAAATCAATGGGATCCGGATAGTTTGATTTATGTGCTTTTACAATGATGAGTTTCATCATAAGTAGCAGTAATGTCCCCATCCCACGTACGGATCAACCTGGTAATCTAAATTTAGCAGGTTGCAGGGTACTAAAATAGGTCGCCGGACGCATGGTGATACACGCATCGATTTACCTCAATACTTCCCAATGGGAAACGCATCGGTTTTATTCACTCTGGGGAACCAGTTTTATGGCTCCGCCGGGAATCAGCAGCGCATAAGGATTTTGGGCCGCAGCAAACAATTGATTTGCAAATTTAATTGCCTGAGCCTTAACTTCCTGGCCCAGTTCATCCGGGGTCGTGCTGTTGCAGACCAATAGCTCACCGGCGGAATGGGTTTTATTATAAACGAGCATTCTTTGAAATGCTGCCAGGATGAGTTCCGTATTGTTTTCAAATGGATCCGCGGCAGTGACAATCAGTGCCTGGCGCTGACCTTCGACAAAAGAGGTATGATTCGGCGTGCCGCACTCCCCCCTGTACAGACAGTAACTGCGGTCGACCAATGCTTTCATCTGGGCACTAAAGCCCCAGTAGTACAGTGGCGAGGCATAAATAACGATATCACTGGCCGTTATCTGATCGATGATCATTGGACCGTCATCTTTTTGAATACAGCCGGGTTTGTCCGGAACCTCTTTACACTTGTAACAGCTGATACATCCATTGATCTTTTTTGAAGCTAGATTGATTCGTTCGACCTGGTGCCCCAGGGACGTTAACGCCTCCTCCACCCAACCCAGAACGGTGGCGGTGTTTCCTTTCTT
>JAHEIW010000107.1 GCA_024639185.1 Deltaproteobacteria bacterium
GTGAAGGCTTCAAGCTTTTACCCAATAACCTATGATATGAGGAGATAGCCGATGACGCGTATGGTGATGCTTTCGCTGGGGGTGATGTTATTGCTGGGAGTTGGAATTGCTCAAGCAGATAACAATTTATCGGTTGATTCAATGCCGCCTGTTGTCGTGCAGACATTTCCACAGGCAGGTGATACGAACGTCAATCCCGCCATCACAGAAATCAGCGTAACCTTCAGTAAAGAAATGATGACACAGGAAATGTGGTCCTGGGTGATGGTATCCAAAGACTCTTTTCCCCGGATCACGGGTGATATTAAATATCTGAGCGATAAAAGAACCTGTGTGGCACCCGTCAAATTAGAGGCCGGGAAAACCTATGCTATCTGGTTCAATTCCCCCCAATATAATTATTTTAAAGATAAAAATCATAATTCAGCCATACCGTATCTGCTGGTTTTTCAGACCCGAAAATAAACATACGAATGGAATCCCCCTCAGGGGCTCGAATGATATCTGCAACTCCAAAATGGAGGGTAATCAAGTGAAGCATACAAAGATTTTGGCACTAGGGGGCATATTTATATTGACGTTTTGTTTTGCAAACAGCGCAAATGCAGATGCGGCTAAAGAGGCAGCAGCTGTCGCGGCTGCAAAGACATGGCTAGCGCTGATTGATAATGCTGAATATAGTGAAAGTTGGGAAACAGCTGCATCGTATTTCAAGGGTGCCATCACCAAAGAGCGCTGGCAGCAATCATTGACAGCTGTCCGCAAACCGCTGGGCGCGCTGGTTTCCAGAGACCTCAAGTCAAAAACATACGCTCAATCTTTGCCCGGTGCACCGGATGGCGAATATGTGGTTATCCAGTTTAACACATCGTTTGAAAATAAAAAATCGGCCATTGAAACCGTCACTCCGATGCTCGATACCGATGGTATCTGGCGAGTATCGGGTTACTATATTAAGTAATCCCACTCCAGACTGTTTTCCCATCGGGCCGTCAACGGGCGCAAACGGAGAATCAAGATGATGGAACGCTCTGTAATGGATTTCCTGAGTGGTATCTGAATCATATCACCTCATTCTTGCATGAAAATTAATGAGAAGCCGTCACTTATTCTGGCCTATTATGCATTAAGGAAAGTTCATTATGAAAACAAACACCATATCGCCGGCGTTCACCACCGATAAAGTAGCGCAAACCAGAGATTTTTATGTTAAGTATTTTGATGCCAGGGTTACCTTTGATTGTGGCTGGTATGTGAATCTCGAGTTCGGCAGCGACGCATCTACGCTGCAATTTATGAGCCCCCAGCAGCCAGAGCATCAGCTGAGCAGCGCAGCGGGTCTGATCTATAATTTTGCAGTGGAAGATGTCGATGCAGAGTATGAGCGCCTGGCAAAGGAAGGATTGGTTGTTGTGGTCCCCCCTGAAGATCATCCCTGGGGGGACAGAGGCTTTGCCGTTCGGGATCCCAACGGCATTTCTTTGTACCTGTATTCTGAACGTGAACCCGTCGAAGAATTTAAACAATACTATAAATAAGCTGTGGGAGGTGTCTACCCCCTGCTAACGGGAATAAAGGATCAATATGGGAGGTGTGATATGCC
The DNA here is from genome assembly GCA_024639185.1 of Deltaproteobacteria bacterium. GTDB lineage: Bacteria > Desulfobacterota > Desulfobacteria > Desulfobacterales > JAHEIW01 > JAHEIW01. Next base: position 1,604 of record JAHEIW010000107.1, read on the forward strand.
GCTGGTCACCATAAATTTATCCGAGGCCTGGTCCGTCGCAGATCAGAAATTAATTGCTGATGGCGTCCACGATGCCATTGCCGGGGTCGGTTTCCCGCAAAGGGATCGATTTCAAAAGATTCACCGGCTATCCAAAGATCAGTTTCTATACGATGAGCGCCATCCGGATCTAACACAGCCGCGAAGCGAAAAATTTGTCCTTATCGAAATTACCATATCATTTGGCCGCAGTGTTGAATTCAAAAAGGAGTTGTTAACGCGCATCATCCGGAATTTAGAAAACAAACCGGGGATCGCACCCCATGACGTCATGGTGCTGTTTGTTGAGACCGCCCGCGAAAACTGGGCCTTTGCCGGTGGGGTTCAATATTATGTCGAAGCTGAAGACAACAATTGATTAAATACCATAAATTTGGTAAGTATCGAATATGAATGCAATATCCCACGATATTAACGATGAGACCATTGAAGCAAAGGTTCGCTGGTTTCGTTCCCTTCCGCTGTCTGAAAGGATGGAGTTGCTTTGCAATTTTACCGACCTGGCATTGGAAATAAATCCCGACCTGGCAGGAAAAAAAGATACTCAACCGTCTAAAGGGCGTATTCGAATCCTTTCAGCAGCATGAGCAAACCCATCTTGAACACATTGCCGCATTTTTTAAAAACCTTAGGGTTGGACGAGGAACCACTGGGGATCTTTTACACCGATGAAAAACCGGCTGAAGGTTTTTCACCCCAGCCCAGCGAGCTGCCTACCCGGGAAAAGGAAATCAAAAACGAAATTAACTGGCAGGAGGTGTTCAGCCAATTTTCCTGTGTGATGGGCCATATCTGGCGCGCCCGCAAGAAAAAAGCCGTCGCATATTTTTCGGCCGAGCAGTTCGGATGTCCCGGTGGCGCTTTCTGGCTGGGATTTAACAAACCCCAGGCGGAAACCATTATCAACTATGTGTCCACGGGCATACCGAACTGGACCGAAGGAGAGTTATATTGCGATTCGCCTGAAAAGCTCAGAAAAATTTTTAAATACGTCGATCCCCGACCGGCACCCCGGAAGTATTGTGTGGTCAAACCGGTCAGTCAATTTACAGAAAATGAAGTCCCGGAGTTGGTTGCATTTTTCACGCGCCCGGAATCCCTGAGCGGGCTGCACCAGCTGGCGGCTTTTGTTACGAGTGACCCTGAAGTGGTGGTATCCCCCTGGGGCGCCGGCTGCGGAAACGTTGTGGTCTGGCCGTTGCACTACCTGTCGAAAGGCGAAAACAAGGCGGTGATCGGCGGCTGGGACCCTTCTGCCCGGAAATTTTTTAAGACCGATGAACTGTCGTTTACCGTCCCCTATAACATGTTTGTGGAAATGATCGAGCGGTTTAACAGTTCCTTTCTCACCACCAAAAGCTGGGCAACGGTCCAAAAGAAGATTGAAAGAAGTAAAAAGAGTTGGGGAGAAATTTAGTAGCTTAAAATACTGCTTTGACGACCATCTGCTGAATCACGATCGTTATTCTTTTTAAATGGCATTCATATATGGCAGATTGAGAATGCTATTACGCGGGAGATAGATGGTGGAAAGAAGGTCTGCCATTCACTGGGCCTGGCTGATTTTAGGGATCTGCTTTGTTAATCTGTTTGTCAATTATTCCGTGCGGCTGGGTTATGGTGTCCTATTACCGGAGATGATCCGTGACCTGGATTTTAGCCGGGCCGCCGCCGGTACCATTTATAATGCCTATATCTTCACTTACATCGCGATAACACCGCTGACCGGATACCTTACAGATCGTATCGGGGCCCGGCGGGTCATTAGCGTATGTCTGCTGATCCTTGGTATCGGGGTGGTCATGATGGGAACGGTTCAAACCCTGGGGGCTGCCTGCGTTTTCTTTGGTATTGCCGGATTGGGGTCAACTGGCCTATGGGCCCCGGTAATTACCCTGGTGCAGCGCTGGTTTGCTTCTCATCGTCGCGGCCTGGCGCTGGGAATTCTTTCCGCCGGTTACGGGCTGGGATTTGCGACCACCGGGGTCCTGTTTCCCCTGATCGTTGAATCCTTAAGCTGGCATTACGCCTGGTTTATCCTGGGTGCAATGGCCCTGGTAATGGTGATCATCAATGCGTTCTTTCTCAGAAGTGACCCCCAGCACAGCGGGTTGGTGCCCTGGGGACAAAAACCGGCCGATTCGGAAAACGTCGAATCTCCAGCGTCATATGAAAATAAAATTGCGATACGCCAATTGCTCCGCAATCGTCAGTTCTGGCTGATCGGCCTGTCGTATTTTGCGATTGCCTACAGTCTTTATGGGATAACAACCTTCATGGTCGATTATGCTAGACATCAGCTCGGCCTGCCCCTGGAAAAAGCCAGCCTGCTGGCGACCATCCATGGCATCGGCCAGGTCGTTGGCGTCTTAACGGTAATGCCGTTGTCCGATTATTTGGGGCGCAAGAAAACCATCATTTTATCCAATACGTTTATCGTTATTGCCCTCGTGGGGATTTTATTTGCCGGAAATTCGTGGATCATGCTGTGTGTATGGGTTGGGCTTCTGGCTGTTTTTTACGGCGTCACTTTTCCCATTTACGGCGCCTGTGCCGGTGATTATTTTCCTAAAGAATCAATGGGTACCGTTATCGGCGCCTGGACGCCTTTTTATGGTGCCGGTGCCATGATCACCCATTGGGTCACCGGAACCCTGCGGGATTCAGCCGGAGTTTACAACTACCCATTTGCCATCAGTGTTGTGATGGCTATTGTCGGCATTTTTCTAATGAGCCGGGTCCAAAATGATAGATGATTGAGGGGTCGGGGAGTTTCCTGCAGAACCACGGAATGTATCATCAGCGACTCCATCGTGCAAACTCATGCACACGGGTTCGTAGGGAAAAAACAGGTGCCGTTTCTAAAATAAGGGTTAGTTTAGGCGGGACTGATAATTCATTCCGTCATAATGGAGGGTTGAAAAAAAACCGACGCCTCAAATTGCTAGAACAAGCTGATAACATAGCGCGGATAAAGGAGCAACGTAAAGATGAGCCGTTTTTTGATGATCGATATCGGCGCCGGGACCATGGATATTTTGGTTTACGATACGCGGACGGACTTGCATTATAAAGCGGTGGTCAAATCGCCGGTGCGCTATCTGGCTGAAAAAGCAGCCGCCATTACCGGAAACCTGCTGGTGGTCGGCTGCGAGATGGGCGGCGGCCCGGTCACCCGGGTTTTGATGGAGCGCGCCCGCGAGGCTGAAGTCGTGATGTCGCTTTCTGCGTCGGCAACACTCAATCACGATGTCCAAAAAGTGAAATCCTGGGGTATCAAAGTGGTTGAAGATGAGCAGGCCGATCAATTGCGGCACGGTAAAGACTTTACGCTTTTCACTTTAAATGATATCGAAGCCGGGCGAATCGAGCAAATCGTCAAAAGCTTCGGGGTTCCGTATGCATTCGAAGCGGTGGCCATCTGTGCCCAGGACCATGGCGTGCCCGTGCCGGGGGTATCGCATCTGGACTTTCGCCACAATATGTTCACCGCCTGCTTGAACGAAAAACCCTATCCGCACACCCTGCTGTATCAATCCGATCAGGTGCCCGGCAGGATGAATCGCTTAAAATCGATTGTGGGCACTGGTGCCCAATTACCGGCCGATGAAGTATATGTCATGGACAGCGGCATGGCGGCCATTCTGGGCGCATCGCTGGATGACCGTTGCCGCAACAAAAAGAGATTTTTAGTGCTGGATATCGCCACCTCGCATACGGTCGGCGCTGCCATGGCCGGCGATGAGCTGGCCGGATTTTTTGAATATCATACCCAGGATATTTCCCTTGAACGGCTGGAGAATCTATTGCGTGATCTGGCGGACGGGAAGTTGAGTCATGAACAGATTCTGGCCGAAGGCGGCCATGGCGCCTTTCTCCGTCAGGCGGTCGGTTTCAACGCCGTCGAAACCATTGTTGCCACAGGCCCCAAGCGGAAAATGCTGGTCGACTCGCAGCTGCCGATTGAATTTGGTGCCCCCTGGGGCGACAATATGATGACCGGAACCGTCGGCCTGCTGGAAGCGCTCAGGCGGCACAAAGGGCTTGAGCACATCACCTATTTATAAATGAGCCAACAGTTATAAAAAAATCCAATATAAATAGTAGACTCGTTATAAAAAATAAGTAAAAATCACTACCGATAAGCGGGTATCCCCGTTTTCCAAGAACTTCACATTTCTTTTCGCCATCAAAAATTTTGAAGGACACACCAAATATTGCCTATAGGCACGAAACCTATCAAAAAATAAAGGCTCAAAAAAGAATGGATTAGTGATTGGCAAATCTACAAAAGATATATGCTTCAAATACAGATATAATTTTAAAATCATGATGACTGTATCAGGTCATACCATCCTCTAAAAACTCTTGCGATATCCATTTGAAATCTGTATTTTCAACCGAGTTGTGTTCACATTGAATCTCGGCTTCAAGAGTGGACTAATTTTTATTCAGAATTTTTGGATATCACAACTTTACCCTGAACGTAGTTAATCCCATCCGGATTTTTAACCAAGCAGAGAAAGGATTATATTATGCACTATGTGAGCCGGTATTTTTTGGCAAAGATTCTTATTGCTTTGCTGACCGCATCTTCGGCTCATGCCGGTGGGCTCTATTTATACGAACTCGGAACCCCCGATGTGGGTGCAGCTGCTGCAGGCTGGTCAGCCCGGGCCCAAGATGCAGCCACCGTCTTCACCAATCCGGCGGGGATGACCCGACTTAAAAAGTCCGAATTGCTGGTCGGTGTCCAGCCGCTTTATCTGCGTGCGGAGTTTTCCCCAGACTCTAACACCACCACCTCCGGCCGTGACGGTGATGCGAGCACCTGGCTGCCTGCCGGCGGCCTGTATTATGTCCATAATTTGATGCCAAAGCTCAAAATCGGAGTCAGCGCTGTTGGTTACTTTGGTTTGGGGTTGGAGTACGAAAACGACTGGGTGGGACGTTATTACGTTCAGGAAATTAAATTGCAAGCGCTGGGGGTTCAGCCGGCACTTGCCTACCGGGTGACGGACTGGTTGTCGCTCGGTGCCGGAGTAGTGGCATTATACGGTGTGTTAGAAGAAAAAGCCGCCGTGAACAACATCGGCCCAAATCAACCCGACGGCAGGCTCAAGATTGAAGATAGTGACTTGACCTACCAGGTGAACCTGGGAGTTTTGGTGGAGCCGCGCAAGGGTACGCGCTTCGGCCTGACATATCTTTCGGAGGGAAACCTGGAATTCAAAGACCAGCCCAATTTCAGCAATCTTGGCCCAGGGCTGGAGGCCATCCTGCGAGCCAAGGGGCTACTCGACGCGGAAATAGAAGTCGAGTTTACCATGCCCCAGGCACTTATGCTCAGCGCCTACCACGAACTCACCGGCCGTTGGGCACTTATGGGCAACCTGGGCTGGCAGGAATGGTCAGAGTTCGGTAAGGTGGGTGTCGCCGTGACCTCTGAGGACACCTCGAGTCTTACCGTTGATCGAAACTACAAGGATACCTGGCATGTTGCCGTCGGTGCCCAGTACCAGGTGGCGGACCCCTGGCTTTTGACGGCCGGCATCGCTTACGACAGCTCCATGGTTGACGATGAGGATCGAACCCCCGATCTGCCCTTGGGTGAGGCGTGGCGCTTCGGGCTGGGCACCCGCTACGACTGGTCCAAAAACCTGGCTGTGGGTGTGGGGTACACGTTTCTCTGGAGCGGGGACCTGGACATGGACGTCAACAGGGGACCTTTGGCGGGAAGAGTTTCGGGCACTTATGAGAACACGTCGATGAGTTTCATCAATTTCTACCTGAATTGGAAATTTTAATTCGAAAAGATCATGTCCTCACATCGTTCACAACCAAAAAACGCACAAGATTTTTTTGAACCTGCCCAGAAAAAGCGATATGGTATTGGAAACTTGCATCCTTAAGATTTACGGCCTATCTATGGCCATCTGACCCGCGCCGCCAACCATATTGCCGGAATCTTAATCAATTATAGCATTGGGCCGGGGCGATCAAAATGTATAACAAATTCGCTCTGGCTTTGCGAGACGCTGTACCAGCTTTACTCAAGGTGGTGTCCATGGCAAAAAGCGGATAGCCGCTCTTCAGTTATTACACTCTCTCAGATTTCTTCCCAATATTGGATCAAAGACCAATCGCACCCCGTTGACATTAAATGAACATAGTCCTACATTGTAGTATTAACAGACTTGATTACAGACCCTGAACTTCGGATAGAAATTCGGGATGTCAAGCCCAGTGAGGTTCTGAAAAAAATCCAAACGACGAGGCTGAAATGATTTATCAAATATTCTTTAAGTTTTTGCGAGAACCCCTGTTTCATTTTTTGCTTTTGGGCGCGGGGCTCTTCATGCTTTACTCGGTGGTCAATGGCTCTGTCAGCGTACCAGCCGATCGTATCATCATCGACGAGACTCAGACACTGAGACTGGCAGAGCAGTTTAAACGCACCTGGATGCGTCAACCGACCCGGCAGGAACTGCAGGGTCTTGCCGAAGACTACGTAAAGGAAGAGATCCTATACCGCGAGGCCCGGACACTGGGGCTAGATCAGGACGATCTCGTCATTCGTCGGCGATTGCGCCAGAAAATGGAATTTCTCAACGCGGACCTCGCCGAGTCGCTGGCACCGACGGACGCCCAGCTCCAGACTTACTTTGACGCCAACGAAGACAGATTCCGCCGGCCTGACCGTTTCAGTTTGCAACAAGTCTATTTGAACCCTCACAAGCTCGCAGGCGACGTTAAACGGGCAGCTGCCGGACTACTAGCGCGCCTGAATACGGACCCGGCACTTGCCGCTGATCCAAAGTCACTTGGCGATGCAACGATGCTGCCAGCCCAACTTGATGGTGTGACACGGCGCGAGGTTACCAATACATTCGGACAGGAATTCGCAAAGGAGATCGAAGATATGCCGACGGGCCGGTGGTCTGGGCCCTATGAATCAAGCTACGGGCTTCACTTGGTCCGCATGATTGAGCGCGAGATAGGCGGTCTGCCTATCTTAGCGGCAATCCGTCCGATTCTCGAGCGCGAATGGCGCGCTGAGCGCAGCAAAGAGGCTAATGAGCGTTTCTACGAAGCGCTTCGTGCACGCTACGAAGTCGAAATTCGGTTACCGGCTGATTCAGCCGGCACAACCCTTGCGGTGCGTTGATAATGAAAGCTTTCGCATATCTAACAGTAATACTTGCACTCACCTTGGTTTCGATAGGCATTGTCCAGGCCCATGAAGTGAGGCCGGGATACCTTCAACTAAAACAGGTTGATGCCCTGACTTACGACCTGCTGTGGAAGGTTCCGGCCAAAGGCGATCGACGAATAGGGCTCTATGTTCGCCTTCCCGACTCCTGTCGAAGCAGTCAGACGACATCGAGTTTTGTCGGCGGTGCCTATATTGAACGCTGGCGAGCGGCCTGCGAGGGTGGGCTCAAAGACGCCACAATCGCCATCGGTGGCCTTGAGGCGACGCGCACCGACGTGCTGGCCCGAGTGGAGCACAGCAACGGTCAAACCCAGACGGTCCGCCTGACGCCATCCCAGCCTGAATTCAAAGTGATGGGAGCTGTCGGCCCTGCTGCCGTGGTCCGAACCTATTTCAAGCTGGGAGTCGAGCACATCTTGCTTGGTTTCGACCACCTGCTGTTCGTACTGGCCCTGCTGTTTTTGGTCGAGGGCTGGCGGCGCTTGGTAGCAACCATCACCGCATTTACAGCAGCCCACAGCCTGACTCTGGCAGCGGCGACTTTTGGCTGGGTCCAGGTGCCCCAGGCACCTGTGGAAGCGGTTATTGCTCTTAGCATCATGCTTGTAGCCGTTGAAATCTTGCACCGTCATCAGGGACAAAGGGGGATAGCCACGCGCAAGCCATGGGTTGTGGCTTTTATATTCGGCTTACTACATGGCCTGGGGTTTGCAGGTGCCTTGCGGGAAGTGGGTCTGCCGGACCATGCCATCCCCCTTGCCCTGGCCTTTTTCAATGTGGGTGTAGAGGCGGGGCAGCTGCTGTTTGTGGCAGCCGTGTTCTTGCTTTTCTGGCTTGTTAATCAATTGATGGGTAGGAATAGCGCCACTGCCGAGCAGTCGTCCTGGCCCGGTGCGGCGCTGACCCGACCGGTGTCCTACGTGATCGGCATACTTGCCGCTTTCTGGTTAATTGAACGAACTTACGGGTTTTTTGCATAATGAATAATACCAATCAACCGAGGAATAACGAACTGAATATTTACATGCTATGGAAAACGAAAGGAGACAGAGCATGCGACGAAAAATGAAATTGACAAACCGACTGCAGCTGGTAACCCGAATCCTTTGCGCGATAGTTGCTCTCGGCTTAGCTTACCCAGCTTTCGCGGGCGATACTGTGGGACTGCCGGCTCCGACGGAGACCGCTGAGGGGGCGTTTCCTTCGCAGAAACACTTCTCGCCCTATGCAGGGCGCAACTTCCCGACTCAGGTTTTTTGGGGCGACACCCACCTGCACACCGGTATGTCGATGGACGCCGGTGCATTCGGGGCACGGCTTTTACCGGAAGACGCATACCGCTTTGCACGTGGTGAAGAACTCAGCTCTTCAACAGGCCTCAAGGTTAAGCTTGACCGGCCGCTCGACTTTCTCGTGGTTGCCGACCACTCCGATAATATGGGATTTTTTCCGCGCCTGTATGCGGGCGACCCAGAGTTTCTAACCGATCCCACAGGCAAGAAGTGGTATAAAATGGTCCAGGCCGGTGGGAAGGAGGGCGTCAAAGCCGCCGTAGAAATCATCGTCGCCTTTTCCAAGGGAACCTTCCCCGAGAAGCTAGCGTCGCTTCCCGGCAGCCCTGCCTACCGCTCCGCCTGGGATGAGACTATCGAGGCGGCCGAAAAGTATAACGAGCCGGGCCGATTTACCGCATTCATTGGCTACGAGTGGACGTCCAACACCGGTGGAAACAACTTGCACCGGGTGGTAATATTCCGTGACAACGCCAATAGGGCCAGCCAAGTGGAACCTTATACTACTCTTAAGCCTTTTGGCAGCGACAACCCGCGCGACCTGTGGAAGTGGATGAGTGGTTACGAGGAAAAAACCGCAGGCCAGCTTCTCGCTATCGCACATAACGGCAACCTGAGCAACGGTATCATGTTCCCCATCGTAGAGTCGTTCACCGGCAAGCCAGTGGATCTCGAATATGCAAAGACGCGGGCAAGGTGGGAACCGCTATACGAGGTTACGCAAATCAAAGGCGACGGTGAAGCCCATCCTTTCCTGTCGCCGAATGACGAGTTCGCTGACTACGAGACATGGGATCAGGGCAACCTGGACTTGAGCGCTGTGAAGGAAAAGGACATGCTCCAATACGAGTATGCCCGCAGTGCCCTACAAATCGGTCTACAGCTCGAAAAGCAGCTCGGTGTAAACCCATACAAGTTTGGAATGATCGGCTCAACAGACAGCCACACGGCCCTTGCCACAGCTGGTGAGGATAACTTCTTCGGCAAGCACTCAGGCGCGGAACCGGGACCGAAGCGCTGGGAGCACCCCATGGCCGAGATCGGTGATAAGAAATACGAGGGCTGGTCTATGGTCTCATCGGGCTACGCCGCTGTGTGGGCCAAGGAGAATACGCGTGCTGCGATCTTCGACGCAATGAAGCGCAAGGAAACCTATGCCACCACCGGACCGCGAATGATCGTCCGTTTTTTCGGGGGCTGGGACTTCACCGATAACGACGCGCAAAACCGATTGCCAGCCTACATTGGCTATACGAAGGGCATTCCCATGGGCGGCAATTTGTTTCCTGCTTCTAACAGGAAAGCACCGACCTTTCTCGTTGCGGCGCTCAAGGATCCTCTCAGCGGCAACCTTGATCGCATCCAGATCGTAAAGGGATGGCTGGATGCCAAGGGTAAACGTCACGAAAAAGTCTACGATGTTGTCTGGTCAGGCGATCGCAAGCCGAACGCGGAGGGAAAGCTACCGCCGGTGGGCAATACGGTTGATGTCGCCAACGCCACTTGGACAAACACCATCGGTGCGCCCGAGCTGATAACCGTATGGAAGGACCCGGACTTTGATCCAGCACTGCGCGCCTTCTATTACGCTCGCGTGATCGAGATCCCGACACCACGATGGACCGCCTACGAGGCGAAGCGGTATGGCATCACGATGCCTTCGGAAGTGCCCATGATTACCCAGGAGCGGGCCTACACCTCACCGATCTGGTACACGCCCGAGAATTAATAGCAGAGGAACTCAAACTCACGGTCAAAAGACAGCTCGTTACTGGAAAACCTCAATTAAAAACCTCTATCGGACGCGGGGTTGCACATCCTATCGGGTATCGTTTACCGGCTATCCGTAGCCGCGATGCTCGGGTTGTTTCGGTAGAGCAGAGACATTCGCAGTCAGTTGTCGGCTGATAAAATGATAGACGCATGGTAGTATGACAATATCGTATTGGCATCGGCAGCCGAAATGGGGGAAGGCCATCCGCATAAAAACGATTACCGAAGATTGCCAATTAAAATCCGAGACTTTCGTTACGACCGGTAATCGCTTCATTCAAATGGCTGAGGACTTTGAATTTGAAGGGATTATAAAAATAGCGGATGAATTAAATGCAGGCTAAGTTTCTAGATTTTTGGATTGCGTAACGCAATGTGAAAATATCTGAATGTTAGGTTACGGCTATGTACCCGTAATTTTATAATTTTATGGATGACCTTATTAAACCTAAAGCGTCATATCCTTGCTCCCCCATGCACGCTGAAAAACAAATTAAACAACTCATCGGCTAATCAGCCTGTTTAACTTACCAGGCCTAATTAATACCGCCGTTGCCCGAGTTTT
>JAHEIW010000303.1 GCA_024639185.1 Deltaproteobacteria bacterium
AGGCACGCTATGTGCCCAGTTTGGTTATGTAGCGAGTATTTAGATCCTCAATTTAATTCCCTTCCTTTAATTGCCTTAATAAAATAAAAATCTCCATATAATTCTTCTTAATCTTTCCAAATTTAATTCCAACCCTTCAAACATTAGAGATCGGTGGCAGCCATGGAAGAGATTGTCTGCTGCAGTTGCGGCGATGTGTTTGAACGCAGTGTCCGGCACAAAAATCAACGTTATTGTCCAAAGCTTTCCTGCAAGCGAGCGCGCAAGGCGGCCTGGAAGCGCTTTAAGATGCGCACCGACCCGGATTATAAATTTAACCAAACGGTGAGTAACAAAATCTGGGCCAAAGCCAATCCGGGTTACTGGAGAGACTACCGCAAGCGGCATCCGGAAAAGGCCGAGCGCAACCGCATCTTACAATCGATACGCAACCGAAGACGCAGCAAAAAGCCAGCTGATCAATCTGGGTCAGCCCGAGAGCTGATTGCAAAGGTGGACGCGTCAATTGTCAATAAATTCAAGATGGTTGGCCAATATTGGCTGGTGCCGGTGATTGCAAAGGTGGACGCGTCAAAAGTCAATATTTTTGATATTCCACTGCTTTAGCGATGATTGCAAAGATCGACTCGTTAGGTGCTGGGTTCAATGTATGGTATCGGGAGGTTAAAACAAAAAAAGGAGTCCGGTGATGATCACAAAAAAGATTCTAAACCCCGATCGCATCCGGCAAATCCGCGGGGGCTTCAGTTTTATCCCCCACCGGTTTTTAACCGATGGTTTTTTAAAGAGTTTAAGCCCGCCGGAGCTGCTGTTGTATATCTTCCTGGTTTTAGCTGCCGACCGTTATGGACTCTCCTATTACAGTTATGATCGCATCTGTTCGTTTTTACACGTAAGCGTCGAGCAATATATCGAAGCCCGCGATGGGCTGATTAAAAAAGATCTGATCGCCTTTGACGGAACGCTTTTCCAGGTGCTGGAACTGCCGGCAACCCCAATAAAGCCTAAAAGAGGTTCAGATGGCCGACCCGCGCACTCAGCAATCCATCCAGTGGCTTCAATGGTATAATCGCCAGTACGGACCGCCCCAAAAAGACCCTGCGGCAGTGCCCCGACTGACCCGTGCGATTGCCGATTACCTTGACTGGATGCGATCGGTGCACTACACCGCTGCCAGCCGGCAGCTGCACCGGCGGCAGCTGGAGTTGTTTTTGAGTTTTGTAAAAAACCGCCGTTTTGGCTGGCAGCAGTTTTTTACCGAAAAGACCCGCGAACATTTTATAAAACTCAGCGGGCTTCACACCACGGCGGCGTTAAATGGGCTGTGCCGGTATCTGGCTGAACAGGGCCGGATCAAGACACCGCTTCCCCGGCGTCCCCCGCCACGAAAGCTGGCCGGCATCTTTGAGGACTATGTGCACTATTGCCAGCAAAGCCGCCATACATCCGTGCGCCAGTCAAACAGTATCGGCAGGGTGCTATCGGCCCTGTGCGGTTATCTGGACAGAAAACAGACCGCTCTAAACCGGCTTCGCATCGAAGTACTCGATGCCTTTATGGCCGAGTTTTGCCGGCCCTTTTTGCCGACGACTTGCCGCAATTATCGCTGTGTTGTGCGCGGTTTTTTGCGCTATCTGTATCAGCAGGGCATCATAAAAAAAGATCTTGCGCCGCTTTTAATCGGCGCCGTCCAGTTTGCCAAGGTCAAGCCGCCCAAATTTTTGCGCCCCCATGAAGTTAAGCAGTTGTTTGAGAACTTATCGGTGTCTTCACCCAAAGGACTTCGCACCTATGCCATGGTTCATATGGCTTACAGCCTGGGGCTGCGACCCGTTGAGATCAGCAGCCTGCAGTTAGATGATATCTCATTTGCCAAGGCGCAGTTAACGTTGAAACGGCGCAAAAATGACAACCCCCTTGAGCTTCCCATCCCCGAGCAAACCCTGAAAGCCATCGTCGCCTATATGGTGGGCGGCCGACCCAGCAGTGAAGATCGTCATCTGGTCTTAAGCCTGTCGGCCCCTTATGGACCGATTGTCCCGGGCCTGGTGGGCCGTTACATCCAGCAGGCGATGCAAACGGCCGGACTGAAGGCATCGGCTTATTGGCTGCGCCACTCCTATGCCCAGCACCTGCTCAGTGCCGGCACCTCCATCTATGAGATCAAAGAGATGCTGGGACATCGTCATATCGAGTCCAGCCGCAAATATCTTCATATCCATACCGACTTGATGCGCGAGGTAATCTTAGATGAACCGCTTTGAAAGTTTTTTGGCACAACAGTTTGAAGATTACATGACCTACCGCCGCCAACTGGGCTATGACACCCAAAACTTGCGCTGGGCACTCAAAACCGTTGACCGCTATCTGGTCACCCAAAACGCCGAGCCAAAGGATTTGACACCGGCATTTTTCCTCAGTCTGCAAGCGGCTCTGCGAACACAAAATAAATCTATCAATCGCCTGCTGTGCTGCACAAGAAAGTTGTTTGAATACCTGGTGCGCAAAGAATATTGCCCGGATAATCCTTTAAGGGATATCCCCTGGCTGCCCGAAGAACATTTTATTCCGTTTATCTTTGCTCCAGCCCAAATCAATGCGCTGCTTGACGCCGTATGCCACCGGCTGCGTAAAAACTTTAAAGATTTTGTCAAAGACCTTGGCATCTACCTGGCAATTTTACTTCTGACACGCTGCGGTATGCGTATTTACGAACCGTTGCGGCTTAAGCGGCATCACTTCCGGGCCTACGACAACACCCTTTACATTGAAAAAACCAAGTTCAAAAAAGACCGCCTCATTCCCATACCCCAGGCCGTGGCTGCCGAAATCAGCAACTACCTGGCCGTACGCCGCATCCGGTGGGGAACCGATGCCAACCCCTATCTGCTGGCGGCAAGCAAACAAAAAGCCTTCTATGACGAACTTATCCGCCGCCGCTTCCACCAGGCCGTCAGCGATATCGGCCTCAAGCACCGCCGACAAACCATCGGCAACACCAACATCGGCGCCCCCACGCCCCACAGCCTCAGACACAGCTTTGCAGTCAATACTCTAAAGCGCATCAAGGCCCAGGGCAAATCCGCCCAACATGCCCTGCCGGTGCTGGCCGCCTACCTGGGACACAGCGAGTACAAACACACGGCCAAGTACCTAAAAATGCTCGATGCCAACCACCGGCACAATCTGGTAAACTTTATCAACACCCAAAAGCAGGGATCATGAAACTGTCAACCTGCCTCAATCAGTTCTTTGTTCAATACCTGCGCCACATCAAGGGCAGCAGGCAGACAACCATCTATGCCTATCGCGATACCTACCGGCTG
>JAHEIW010000304.1 GCA_024639185.1 Deltaproteobacteria bacterium
TGGGCCCAGCTGGCAACCTTTTCACCCACGGCCTGCTCACTCGTGCCGGCCACCGGATCCCACACCGAGTTTATCCTTACGAGCTCAGCCGTCAACGCAATCAATTCATCCCCATCAATATGACTGAGAACTTTTTGTATGGTTTCTGAAGGTATCATGGCTATTAATTAGAAGTTGATATTATTTAGTTTACCGGATGAAAACTATCGCATTCTTATCATCTTGGGATCCAGCGTATCCCTGAGACCGTCTCCTAACAGATTAAACCCCAGTACCGCCCAGGCGATGGCCAGGCCGGGAAAGACGGCCATCCACGGCGACAGTGACATATAGGTCTGTGCTTCGTTCAACATTCTTCCCCAGGAAGCATGTGGGGGTTGGGTCCCCAATCCAAGATAGCTGAGCCCGGCCTCGGCTAAAATGGCCACGGCAAATTGAATCGTGCCCTGGATAACCAACGGCGAGAGAATATTGGGGAGCACGTGGCGCCAGGCGATCGACCATTCACTGATGCCTGCCGCCCGGGCGGCGACAATATATTCGCGTTCCCAGATGACCATGGCCACCGCCCGGGTCAAACGGGCGAAGACCGGAATATAAAAAATGCCGATGGCCAGCATGGCGTTGATCATGGAGGGCCCCAGAATCGAGGTGATCAAGATAGCAGTTAAAACGGCCGGGAAACCAAACAAAAAATCTGAAAACCGCATAATGGTTTCATCAACCCATCTGCTGTAATAAGCCGCTACCAGCCCCAGTATGACGCCGACGCTCAAACCAATCGCCACCGTCATCAGCCCGACAATGATTGAATTCACCGCCCCTACCATCACCCGCGAGAGCGTGTCCCGACCGTACTGATCGGTTCCCAGCGGGTGCTGCCAGGACGGCCCCTGCAGCCGCAGTTTGGCATTCATGCGGTTGGCATCAAAAGGTGTCCACATCAGACTGATAGCAGCCGCGATGACCACGATCGACGATAGAATAAATCCGACTGTGAAATTTTTATTTCTAAAAAAGCGTTTCATTTACTCCAGTTGAATTCTTGGATCGACAACGGCGTAAGCTATATCGACGAGAAAATTAATGATGACAACTGCAGCGGCCATAAACAACACAATATCTCGCACCACCGGCAAATCCCGCTGGCCAATGGCGTTGAACACGAGTCTTCCCAGTCCGGGCAGAAAGTAGACGTTTTCGATGATGATGGCCCCAGCCAAAAGCTGACCCAACTGGAGCCCCATGATGGTCAGGACCGGAACGAGCGCGTTGCGCAGGGCATGCCCATAAACCACTGTTCGTTCTTTGAGCCCCTTGGCACGCGCCGTGCGCACGTAATCCTCACGTAAAACTTCCAGCATGGAAGAGCGCGTCAGTCTTGTGAGAATGGAGGCCCGGATAACACCCAGGGCAAAAGCCGGTAGCAGCAGTGCTTTGAAAGAACCCCAGAAATCGACACTCCAGCCCGGGAATCCGCCTGCCGAAAACCAGCCCAGCTGAACCGAAAACAGCAGGGTCAGCAGGATTCCGAACCAGAATTCCGGGGTGGCCAGCCCCAGCTGGGTGCAAAACATGACCACTACATCACCGGATTGATTTTGATGCCGGGCGGCGTAGATGCCAAATGGCAGCGAGATGACCAGGGCAAACAGTATGGCCATCAGTGCGAGCGGACCGGTCACTTTTAGACTGTCGCGAATCAACTCGAAAACGGGCATCTTGTAATGGATGGACTGATGGCTGCGACCCATCAGCAGGTTTCCGATCCAGCTGGTGTACTGGCCCATAAATGATTTATCCAGACCCAGCTCGGCGCGTAAATTCGCCAGTGACTCGGGGGTTGCATTGATTCCAAGGATAATCTGTGCCGGGTCGCCGGGCAGGACAAAAAGAACCGCAAACACCGTGATGGAGACAAAGAAAAGCAGAACCCCAAGGATTATCAGCTTTTTAATCAAATAGCGAAGCATGGGTCTTCACAAAGGCGTGGAGTGTTGGAGCTATTTACAATTTGGATTTTAGAATTCGGATTTTGGATTTAAAAGCAGACGGCCCGTAAATCAAAAATGGCCCTCAATAGTTTCAATCCGCAATCCAAATTCCAAAATCTAAAATCAAAAATACGTCAGTACTCCTGTGTAAATCACCCCGATGTCATTAAAATTAAAGAAGCGCTCTACATTCTTACGCGCGCAACGCAGGGAATTACCGCTTCCACCACACCTCGGTGCAATCCAGCGCGATGGTAGGATAATTTTCCCACCAGCTCATCAATTCAACTTTCATTGCCGAAAGTGCCGGTGAAAGAAACAGAAAACCATTGACGGCCTCCTCGGCCACGATTTCCTGGCAACGGCCGAACCATTTGGCTTTTTCAGCTTCATTGGGCGCTTTGAGCGCTTTGGCATAAGCGTCGCGGAACTCCTGAGAATCGAACTGGAAATAATATTCCGGGTTGGCGTATATGCCGATATCCCAGGCTTCGGCGTGGCCGATCATCGTCAGCTCAAACTCCTTTTGCTTGAAAATGCGGTCCAACCAGAAGCCCCATTCGACGATTTCGATTTTAAGCTTGATGCCGATTTGGCCGAGCATATCGGCAATCACCTCACCGGCCCGCTGGGAATAGGGGTAAATGGCCGGCAATTTAATGGTTGCCGAAAAGCCATCGGGGTAACCGGCCTCGGTCAGCATCGTCTTGGCTTTTTGCGGATCGTAGGAAAATCTGGCGGTCATGTCCTTATAGTAGGGGGTAACGGGTGGCCAGTGGGATCCGATGACCGTGCCGTAACCGGCCATGACCAGGTCAATGACGGTCTGACGGTCAATGGCATGGGCAATTGCCTGGCGCACAAGCTTGTTGTCAAAGGGTTTGGCCTTATTATTGGTGGACATGATGACTTCGGAGGTGGAGGCACCCGAAAGCACCTTAAAGCGTTTATCTTTGGCGATGTCGGTTGCCAGCTCGGGTGCAAATAGCCAACCGATGAGATCCACGTCGCCGGCTTTCAGGGCTGCAACCTGGGCACTGGGATCCTTAATGAATCGATAGGTCACTTTGTCCAGGTAGGGTAGGGCCGGGTTCCAGTATTGATTGTTTCTGACCATTTCCACGCTGTCGCCGCGGGTCCACCGGCTGAATTGAAACGGCCCGGTTCCGATCGGGGCCGCCGCCATATTTTCGTATCCTTTCATGGGCAGCATCACCGCATCACCCTCGGCCATG
The DNA here is from genome assembly GCA_024639185.1 of Deltaproteobacteria bacterium. Classification (GTDB taxonomy): domain Bacteria; phylum Desulfobacterota; class Desulfobacteria; order Desulfobacterales; family JAHEIW01; genus JAHEIW01. The sequence goes on from JAHEIW010000304.1 coordinate 3,230, forward strand.
TGGACGATAAACAGGGCATCGACATCCTTAAGCGTCACCTTCAGCGTCTGGTTATCGGGGGTTTCGATTTTCTCGATGACCCG
>JAHEIW010000305.1 GCA_024639185.1 Deltaproteobacteria bacterium
ATAGCCGTAGTCACTAATTTCACCATTATAGGGATTAGGTTATTTAATCTAAAGTCAGATATCTTTATAAATGCATCTGCGAGGCTTCTCTAATATGGAAGCCCAGTTAGATCAAAACAAGATTAATGGCGATTAAAACCTGCAGGTAAGCAGCCACAAGAGCAATCAAAAGCTCATTCAGAAACACAGCTGCCAAATTTCACTAATAGCACACTGAAAATTTAAAAAATGTTGCATAACAGGAGCTTTGACGATATGCCCTCCTTGTTATTTGCAATACATAGTTTGGGTTTGGAAAAACGTAATCTAATGAAAATCTAACATGGTTTTCTTAAAAGAGATGAAACCATGTATCGAATGTTGACTATCATTGATAACTCGAATTTGACTTAGAATAGGATGAGCAGATGTTTTTCCAAGGTACACCTTTCCGTTTTTCGATTTTGATAGCTTTTTTTACCCTTTGTATTTCTTTTTCTTTGGGCCTGACCGACTTATTGGCCCAATCCAGTTGTGTGTCCTGCCACACGAAGGAATATTTGCTGGAAAAAAACCTTGCGCCGAAAAAAGAAAAGAAGTCGGCCTTGACCTCTGGGGCTGGCTGAGGGGGATCCGTGGCTCCGTTGGAGCCTCAAAAAAAGGTTCTGGTGGCAACTGAGTTTTTAGACAGCAATCATGGCGATATCGCTTGCGAAACCTGCCATGGCGGCAATGCCGACGCGCCAGATAAAAGCCTTGCACATGAAGGTCTGGTGCTGAGTCCCTCCCTTAGCGATCCGGAAGGCACCTGCGGTGAGTGCCATGAAGAGATTGCCGCCTCGGCGAAAAATTCGCTGCACGTGACTTTGGGTCCCTTTGCAAACGTCCTGAAGAGTCGCGCTATCCAAGATAAATACAAGACCATCAATATGGGAAATGAGCGCCACTGCAGCCAATGCCACACCGGCTGCGGCGGCTGTCATGTCAGCCGGCCTGCGTCCGTTGGCAAGGGATTTGTCAACGGCCACTTATTCAAGGCCCGCTCGGACCTCCTCAATCAATGCACTGCCTGTCACGGCAGTCGGATTGGCAATGAATATTTAGGCAAAAGAGGTCAAGGTGACATTCACGCCATCAAGGGCAACATGGTGTGTGTTGACTGCCACAAAGCCGAAGAGATGCATGCTACTGCTTCAAAAGATTTGAAAGGCCGTTATCATCTCAAAGAGGCTGCGAGATGTACAGATTGTCACAAAGATTTGCAGCGCGGTGAAATACGGAATCACAATATCCATATCGGCAAGGTGCAGTGTCAAGTATGCCACTCTCAGACCTACACCAATTGCTATAGCTGTCACACGGGCACAGACAAGAAAGGATTGCCCTATTACACGAACCAGAAAGACATAGAAAGCATGAAAATTGGTCTGGCTTACGAAGCAGATGTCCCGGCTGCGGACTTCAATTTTATGCTGGTGCGACACATTCCGATAGACCCAGAGCTTTTTGCCCATTATGAAAAGGGCGTCTTTGCAAAATTCGACGAGGTTCCCAGCTGGAAACGTGCCTCACCGCACAACATTCAACGCAAAACGTGGCAAGCAGCCACATGCAATCACTGTCACGGAAACCGGGATTTGTTTTTGTCCAATGAAGACCTACTTGATTACGAGATCAAGGCCAACCAAAAAGTTGTCGTATCCGACATAAGAGTACCGGCTAAAGTCGCGAGAAGCGCTAAGCTGGAAATCGACACCTCCAGCGTAAAGAGCGACTGGGTAGTGGATGCCGGGTGGCTCAATGACAGCCTTGGCAAAGAAAACCTGGTCATCCTGGACGCTCGCACCGAAGAAGCTTACAAAAAGGGACATATAAAAGGTGCGGTGCTGCTCGACCCTATGAAAAGCGGGAAACTCCGCTGGCCCTGGGAGACCGACACCCCCCAACAGCTACTCGAACCGGAAAAAATCGCCAAGGTGTTCGGCGAAAAAGGCATAGCGGTAGATGATCACATCGTGGTGTACGATGATGATGCCTGGAAAGCTGCTTTTCTGCTCTCCGTGCTGGATTACTGCGGAGCAAAAAACATATCGTTTCTCGAGGGCGGCATCGATACTTGGCGACGAAACGACTATTCTATGAGTACCGAAACACCGGTTACCGAGCCTAAAACGTTCGAGGTTGACCCGCGGCCGCAATTTATTGTGGACAATCAATTCGTGCGAAAAAACCTACCCAGCCTGGATGTGCTGATAGTAGACATCCGTACCCTCGATCAGTCCAAAAAGCTGACCAAACACCCCCGTGCATTGAGTTACGGTAGCATTCCCGGATCCGTTAAATTCCCGGTTTACGGACTTTACATGGACCACGCTCAGCTGAAGCCGCCACAAGAACTACTGTGGGTCCTCAAACAGCGCGGCATTACCCCGGATAAAACAGTGGTAATTACGTGCAACACTGGTGCCTGGGCCGGCGCCGGGTTCTTTATTTTCCGGTATTTGGGATATCCCGATGTTCGAGTGCACGATGCGGCTTGGGTTGGTTGGGAAGAATTCGTTCGGTATCCGGGTTGCGGATACTAATTGCCCAAGCGTCGTAGATGAAACTGAAATGCCGTAGAATTTCAGTTTGTAGGTTTCGCGACATTACTTCTGGGAGGTAAGGCATGTTAAAATCGATAATGACGGCTATGGCGGTTTACATCTTTTTGATCGCCAGCGGTCTGGCGGCTGTTGCCGAAAAAACAGAAGTGACAATGGATGCTATTTTCGTGCCTGTGGGCAGGCTCGCGCTTGCCCCGCCAGTCGGTGTTACACCCAAACGATCGGCGGTGGCTTTCCCTCACTCCCGTCATTTCGGCTACACCTGCAAGACCTGCCATCACAAGTGGGATGGAAATTCTCAGGTGCAGAGCTGTACCGCATCGAAATGCCATGATCAGCTATCCGTACCGGTGAAATCCAAAAAGGTCAGGGCTAATAGACTGGAAGCGATTCGATATTATAAATATGCATTCCACCAGCAATGTATAAGCTGTCATAGAGAGATAAAATTACAAAATGAAAAATTGGAACGGTCGAGAAAAAAAATCAAGGAACCACTGCAGTGGCCTGGACCAACCTCATGTGTTGACTGTCATCCGAGAGAGTAAAAATTCCACTTTTTTTTCGAGTTTTTCATGCTCACAATTAAAGAAAACGTGAAGTTAAGTGGCGCAGGGGGATTTCACCTCTGCGCTCTCCAAGATCCGTACGTGACAGTCTCCCGTCATACGGCTCCTACTGTCCAGCCGACGGCCGAAAGCCAAATTCCCAAGATGCAAATA
>JAHEIW010000306.1 GCA_024639185.1 Deltaproteobacteria bacterium
GCGTATATGCCGGCAACAACATCGTCGGCAACGATGCCCCGGCCGCCGCTGACCTTTGTATCCAGCCATCGAATGGGAATCGGTTTTAGAATATCAAAGACTCTAAAAATGATAAACCCTAAAACTGCGGTTGGCAGGTTAAAGGGCAAACCGACGAAAGTGACCAGCAGCCCGGCGATTTCATCGATAACAATTTGAGACGCATCTTTTTGTTTTAAAAGCTTCTCAGCCTTTGATGCCAGCGCGACACTCAATCCGATAAACAGCACCACAATGATAACCGACAGCCCGATTTGAAAACCGGAAAGCACATAACAGATCGGCAATCCGATCAGCGTTCCAAAAGTTCCCGGTGCACCCGGCAAATACCCGCTAAAAAAACCGGTCGCCAGAAATAAAACCAGACGGTCGCGAATTCGCATGGTCCCGTGTCTACAATCCGATTTGCTGTTTGTCAACCGACAATACATAAAACAATAAACCGAATCGTTGCCCCTGCCGGCTTATTTTTTAACCACGAAGGCACGAAGTTCACAAAGGATGTTTGCTGTTTTTATCGGTTTTATTTACCAGCGGCTTGGCTTGCGGCAGCTTCGCGGGCGATGGTTTCATAAACCTTGCGCAGCGGTAATTTCCGTTGCAAAGCGATCTCCCGGCAAACATCATATTCCGGGACCAGACGCTCACTGCCATCCAATTCCCTGACCCGTTTTACAGGGATTTTACCGAAAGCGGTACGAATGACCACCTGCTCTCTGGCAAGCCGTTTGCGCGCTGTTCGATAATAACGCACACCCAGCGAGGTGGTTTCAGATAGGAGCCTTTGGATGAGCCGGTCCCGGTCCGCCTCCTGGCACAGCACCTGTATTTGGGTGCCGGGTCTGTTTTTTTTCATGTGCACGGGCAGCCAGCAGACATCCAGGGCGCCATCGGCAAACAGGCGTTCCATGATAAAGCCGAAAAACTCCGGGTTCATATCATCGATACAGGCCTCCAGGACCACAATTTGATCGCTCGACATTCCAGCAGTCGAATCGGCACGCGTTCCGGCAATGATGCGCAACAGATTGGGCCTATCCGTCAATTCCCGTTGACCGGCGCCATACCCGATTTTTTGGACCTGCATCGCCGGCATCCGACCAAAGCGTTGCGCCAGGGAAGCAATAATTGCAGCACCTGTGGGGGTGACCAGCTCACAATCCACATCCGCGCCGTAAACCGGGATACCCTTTAAAAGTTCAACCGTCGCGGGTGACGGAACCGGAAGTCTGCCGTGTTGGCAGTCAACAAATCCGGAACCGACAGGTAATGGGGATGACACGACTGCAGTGATACCCAGTTTTTCGATACACAGGGCTGTGCCGACAATATCGACAATGGCGTCGATGCCCCCGACTTCGTGAAAATGGACTTCCTGCATTGAACAGCCATGAATATCGGCCTCAGCCCGGGCCAGTCGTTTGAACACAGCCATACTTTTCGATTTGACCTTATCTGAAAGATCACAGTTTTCCAGTAACTTTTTAATATCTTTATAATTTCTTGAATGATCGGCATCCTGGATATCAACGCTTACACCCGTGGCCTGAATGCCATGGCGTACCACAGGTGTTGTGGCTATCTGAAATCCGGTTAAAGGCAAGCGCGACAGTTCATTTTGCAGCCAGTCAGCCGGAATCCCTAAATCGATCATGGCCCCCAGGGTCATATCCCCGCTGATACCTGAGAAGCAATCAAAATAAGCCAGCATAATGTCACCGCTTCCTGCTGTACATGGCACCCAAAAGAGTTATGAAATTTAATATTTTACCACAACGAACACGCAGGACGTAAAGAAAGGCTCGAAATTAGAGTTTAATCTTCGTGTATCTTCGTGTGCTCATAGCAAATGGCGGCACCTGAATGAAAACCGATCAAACCAATATGCAAATGATTGAACGGATCATTTTATCGTCAGACTAAAATATTGACAAAAACGAGGATGAATATATTATACAAACGTATTTAAACCGAATTGGAAGTGCGCAGCTGTCTGGTGAAGCTCCCGGACTTCAAATCCGGTGTGGGGCGCTAAAACCGTCCCGGGTGGGTTCGATTCCCATGCACTTCCGCCATTTATAGTGATTGTCAAAAAAGCGTTCCGATTGCGGAACGCTTTTTTGCTACAACACTTATGCCGCCATCCTTTTTCGCGTTATTGTGAACATTAATATGACAAGCGGTATGATTAACAGGTTTATATTTTTAAATCAATCCCTTATCGCTAATTCGCAAACGTGAGATGTTTAGGTCAAAAGATTGAAATAAACCTTGCGAACCTGACATGCGGCCCATTTTAGCCGCTTAAGGCGTTGACAAAGGGATGAGGGAGGCGCGCCAAAGATGTTGCGGCGTCAAAGAGCTCGCTGGCCGGGCTTATGCATGCAGCCCTTAGGGCGTTATTCTTTCCAACACAACCATTGCAAACATGGCCCAATGCCTGAGCCAGGGCTGCAGGAGCCCTTCGAATCTTTTACAAACACCGTAATCATCAAAATAACGCCCTGCGCGGCCTCAAATCCCAGCCGAACCGCATCTCCTTTGCCCTTCCCGCTTTGCTCGTAGAATTGGCACTTTCTGTGTGGATAGTGCGCCATCATGTTTTTGATGGCTTCGGCGGTATTATCCGTGGAATGGCCTTCGACAAAAACCAGCTCTGTCCCGTCGCCCAGTTCGGGTACACGCCGCATGATATCTTCGATATTGCCAGCTTTATTACGGGCCGGAACAATTACCGAAACCGAGGAGCTTTGCGCTAAATGCCGCCTTTCTCTGGCTGGGTCGGAGCGGGCAATGACCATGTTGGTTAAATCAAACCAGCGAAATGGGGGCAGATGCGCCAGATATTGATTTAAAAAAGTGGACAGAAAAGGCACACCACACCCAATTGCAGCTTGAGACATGCCAGCAGATCGCCGTGCCCACAGCCTAATTCCAGCACCCGCAACCGCTCAAGTTTTTAGTCTGGCCAGCCTGGCCACGGACTCGATATGATAGGTGTGCGGAAACAGGTCAACCGGCTGGACCTCCTGCACCTGATAGGCTTCTTTGAGCAGAGCGAGATCCCGCGCCAGCGTGGCCGGATTGCATGACACGTAAACAATGCGCTCGGGCGACAGTGCCAGCACCTGCTTGACCACGTCCTTGTGCATACCGGCTCTGGGCGGGTCAATGATCAACACCTCGGGTCGCTGTGTGACCGACGGCAACGTCTGGCGAATGTCGCCCGCAACGAAGTGACAATTCTGAACGCGGTTGATTC